>JBEPYX010000540.1:0-1501 GCA_041641155.1 Thermoflexus sp. | reverse complement strand
CCCAGACCGCCTTGAGGGCCTTCGTGATCTCCCCCAGGGTGGCGTAGGCCTTCACGGCATCCAGGATGTAGGGCATCATGTTCTCGTTCTCTTTCCGGGCCGCGTCCTGAAGGGCGGCCAGGGCCTGTCCGACCCGCTCGTTGTCCCGCTCCATGCGCAGCTTCTGCAGGCGGGCCCGCTGCCGGCGCTCTCCCTCGGGATCCATCTGGAGGATGGGGGGCTTGATCTCCTCTTCCTCCACAAACTCATTGACGCCGACGATGATGCGGCGCTTCTCATCCACTTCTTTTTGATAGCGATAGGCGGCGTCCGCGATCTCCCGCTGGAAGAAGCCGGCCTCGATGGCCGGGATCACGCCTCCCAGCTCCTCGATCTTGCGGAAGTATTCATAGGCCTGCTGCTCCAGACGGTTGGTCAGGTATTCCACATAGTAGCTGCCTCCGAGGGGATCCACCGTGTTCGTCACGCCGCTCTCGTAGGCGATGACTTGCTGGGTGCGCAGGGCGAGCTTGGCGGCGAACTCGCTGGGGAGGGCGAGGGCCTCGTCGAGGGAGTTGGTGTGAAGGGATTGGGTGCCGCCGAGCACGGCGGCCAGGGCCTGGAGGGTCACCCGGATGATGTTGACGTAGGGCTGCTGGGCGGTGAGGGTGCAGCCGGCCGTCTGGGTGTGGAAGCGGAGCCACCAGGAGCGCGGGTTCTTCGCCCCGAAGGTCTCCTTCATCTCCCGGGCCCAGATCCGGCGGGCCGCCCGGAACTTGGCGATCTCCTCGAAGAAGTCGTTATGGCAGTTGAAGAAGAACGAGAGGCGTGGCGCGAAAGAGTCGATATCCAGCCCCCGCCGCAGGCACCAGCGGACGTATTCGAACCCGTCGGCCAGGGTGAAGGCCAGCTCCTGGGCCGCGGTGGCCCCGGCCTCCCGGATATGGTAACCGCTGATGCTGATGGGGTTCCACTTCGGCACGTGTTTGGTGCCGAACTCGATCATGTCCACCACGAGGCGCATGGAGGGCTCGGGCGGGAAAATCCACTCCTTCTGGGCGATGTACTCCTTGAGGATGTCCGTCTGGGTGGTCCCCCCGATCCGATCCCATGGGATGCCGCGCTTCTCCGCCACGGCCAGATACATGGCCCAGATGATGGCCGCGGGCCCGTTGATGGTCATCGAGGTGGTGATCTCATCCAGGGGGATGCCGTCCAGGAGGATCTCCATGTCGAGCAGCGAGGAGACGGCCACCCCACATTTGCCGAACTCCCCCTCGGCCATGGGGTCGTCAGTGTCGTAGCCGTAGAGGGTGGGGAGGTCGAAGGCGATGGAGAGGCCGGTCTGGCCGTGTTCCAGGAGGTATTTGAAGCGGGCGTTGGTCTCCTCGGCGGTGCCGTATCCGGCGAAGAGGCGCATCGTCCAGAGGCGGCCACGATACATCGTGGCATGGATGCCCCGGGTGAAGGGGTATTCGCCGGGGAACCCGAGGTCCCGCAGGTAATCGAAATCGGGGAGATC
>JBEPYX010000539.1:0-1518 GCA_041641155.1 Thermoflexus sp. | reverse complement strand
CGAGGGCGGCCGAGGGGACATCCCAACGGCTGCTCCGGAAAACCCAGCCGGCGATCGGCGTGAACGCGGCCGCCGCCGTCAGCGCGTAAAGGGTCATGGTCGGAGCCGGCATCTCATACAGGACCCGTTGGCTGAGCACCATATGGAGGGCATAAAAGCCGCTGGAGATCGCCATCAGGATCACCCCCAGGAGATCCGGCGGAGCTTGAAAACGACCTAGCAACAGAACGAGGCCCGCGCTGGCCAGAAGGATCCGCCAGCGGGTCAAGCCGGGGATCGCTTCCCCATTGAGACGGGTCATCACAGCGACCAACACAGGATACATGGAGTAAATCAGATGGGCGATGGCGGCGTCCAGCCGATAGAGGCCCATGTAGTAAAAAACGGAGCCGACGGCGTTGGTGAAGCCGACCGCCAGGCATCCTAACAACCCAACCGGATAAATATAAAGATAGCGGCGCCAGCGCGGGTGGATCAGATACAGGGCCCAAAGCGCAAGGGCCGCCAGACCGGTCCGAAGGATGACCACCACAGCCGGATCCGCGCCCTGCCGATAGGCCAGCTTGGCCAGGATCGGCGCCCCGCCCAGCAGGATGGCTGAGAACAACGCCGCCAGGATCCCTTGTCGCCCCATGTCCGCCTCGATCCGCGCCCGCCGGAGGGCGCGCCCTCCGGCTTCAAACCAACCGATCGGCGGGCATCCGGATGGAAGCCGCTTTCCCCCGCACGGGGCCGATGGCTCCGATAGAAACCCCGGCCCGATCCCGCCCTACCCCAGTCGCGGGGAGGGCACCGCTTCCGCCGAGCCGTAGAGCCGGAGGATCGCCTGGACCTGAGCCAGCAGCATCCCCCGCCATGCCACCCCGCTCCGCCATCCACCGGGGCATGGGACCGGGTCCAGCTCCTCGTGGCCGTTCACCGCCTCAAGCCCCAATCCCAGGTGCTCCAGGAGGTAGGCCACGAGCCACGCCGCTGTGGTCAATTGGCGCTCGCTAGGGGGACGCTGATGGAAGTCCCCGATCAACCCGATGCTCACGGTGGTCGCGTTATGGGCCTTTGTATGGAAAACCGCTAATGTCAAGGGGTGGATTCGATGCAACACCCCATCGGCCCCTACCAGGAAGTGATAGCTTGCCCCCGGCAGGCCGAGCTGCTCCACCTGAAAGGCGGCGATCTGCTCCGGTGTGACCTTTGGATCCGTCCCGGTTTGATGGAGGACCAGGCGCTGGATTGCCCCTAATGGGCGTGAGGGGAACGACCGCTCCGGATGGGCTGGCAGGCGGCCCACCCAGTCCTGCCCCGTCGGCTCCGGCAGCCCGGGGATCGGCATGCGGGCCTCCTCCAGAACCCGACGGGCCAACTCCCGAACGCGCGCGCCGAGCGCCGCCGATGCCCGCTCGACGTGAGATCCTGTACGAAGGGGGAAGAGCTCCGAGACCACCCGGATCTGCGAGGGCCCCAGCCGAAGGCGGGTCATCAGCCACGCACAGAGGCGGGCAGCCCGATCGATTTGGACGG
>JBEPYX010000538.1:0-1527 GCA_041641155.1 Thermoflexus sp. | reverse complement strand
TGCAGCGTCAACGACCTTTCCCCCACAGCGGCCACGGTCCCCCGCGCCAGGACCGGGCGACCAGGGGCCGGGGGAGCCGTCGGCGTCGCCTCCTGCGCCCAGGCCGTCCCGACGGCGAAGAACAACGCGCTGAACCCCAACAGCCACCGGATGATCCGACGCATGGCGCACCTCCGATCCATGGGTCTCCCATCGCGGACGCCCCACCTGAATGGGCTCTCGTAAAGAATAACGAGCAGGAGGGCGCCGGGTTATGGGGGTTCAACCCACCCGAGGAGTCGGAGGGGGTGGGAGACGAAGTGCGGCGAAGGGAGCGCACACGCCCGCCCCGCGGACGGGCGAACGATTTCCGGAGATCCTTACAGCCTAGCGGCCCTCAAGGCCAGCTGGACACCACCTGCGAATATAGGGTCGAGACCCCTTGCCCGAACACCATCACGGCGGCCAGGGCGATCAGAGCGATGAGCATGATCAACAGGGCATATTCCACCAATCCCTGCGCCTCCTCACGCCGATCGCGCTCCATTGAGCCTCCTATTCTGGGTCCCCCACTTAGGAAAAGAAGGACCCTCTCTGAGTCTTCAAGCTGAGGAGGGTGGAAACGGGCGGGATGCGAGCGCTCCGATCCTATGGTAAGCGCCCGGGCCGGTCTGCGTTTGGGACTTTGGTCATAGGGCGGAAGGCGAAGCCTCGGGGACCCCACCCGCCATCCAAGCGCCCGCCTCGACTCGGTGCAACCCGTCCTCGAGGATCAGGCCGGTGAGATCGGCATAGGGCACGAACTCGAACCAGGGGATCGCTTCGCTGGGGGACGGCAGCGCGGGGGACCCTCGGGCCGGATGGGGGCCAGCCCAGGCGGGCCAGCGCTTCTCAGAGATGGCGACCACGAAGAAAGGGCGCCGAAATGCCCGGCCCAGGACCGCCAGGGCCAGCGTCCCCACTTTGTTCACCACCCCTGTTTCGTCCCAGGCGTCCGCCCCCACCAGGATCAGATCCGCCACCTGCGCCGCGCGCGCGGCGACGAAGTCGGGGAGAAGGAGAGCCGTGTGCCCCATCGCCGAGACCTCCTCCGCCATCTGCCGGCCCTCCCCGCCCGGCTCGGCGATGGGGCAGATCACCTGGAGGAAACGGCCCTCCTCGGCCGCAACGGCGAAGGCGCGGGCGACCAGGCCGCTGCGGGAGTGAGTGAGGACCGTCCGGGCCGAACGCAACAGGGCCGCCGCGTGCCGGGCCGCCGCGCGCTCGTGGCGCTCCAGGCGGTTTCGGAAGGCCCGCGCGGCCGCGATCAACGCCGCCCGGGCCGCCTCCGCCTCCGGGGCGCGCGCCACCGCTTCCCGCGCGGCCTCCATGAGATGGAGCGGCGGAGCCATATCCGGATGCGCCTCCCGCAGGGCGCGCAGCACCTCCTCCAAATCGGACCGCAACCCGTCGAGCGTCCCGCCCGGGTGCGCTTGCGCCCATCCTTCGAGGATCGCGGCCGCGCGATGGGCCAGGGCCGTCGCGCCGGACGTCCGATCCGCCTGATAG
>JBEPYX010000537.1:0-1531 GCA_041641155.1 Thermoflexus sp. | reverse complement strand
GATCTGCGCGGGATAGCGATCGCGCACCGCGGCCAGCCCCAGGCGCTCCAGCCAGGCGTTCACCGGGCCCGCGATCTCCGTTACGGGGGCGTCGGCCGGGGCGTGGCGCCCATCGGGCCCGTAGAACTGCCGGATGCGCAAGCCGAGGGCCACGTTCTCCCACACGGTGGCCCAGGGCAGCAGGCCGTAATCCTGGAGGATGAGGCCGGTGCGCGGGCGAGGGCGCCGGAGCGGCTGCCCGTCGATCCGGATCTCCCCTCGCTGCGGCAGGCGCAGGCCGGCCAGCAGGTACAGCAGCGTGGTCTTGCCGCACCCGGAAGGGCCGATGACCGCCCACGCCTCCCCCCGGGCCACCGACCAGGAGAAGTCTTGAAAGAGCCACTGCCCCCCGTATCCAAACCAGATCCGCTCGACCGCGATCATTCTCCGTATCCCATCTCCCCCTTGATCCGGGGGAACACCCTTCGGGGGCATTCTGGCATAGATCCGGAGAGCGGCGCAAAATCTCCAGAGAGTCGATGCGCGGCGAGCCGAGCCGAGGGAGCCCCGGCGATGGAGCAGAGGGTGGAATCCCCGGAAGCGGGGGCGTTGGCGGAGAAGCTCCGGGCCCTGCCCGCACGGCCCGGCGTCTACCTGTTCAAGAACATCCACGGGGAGATCCTCTACGTGGGCAAGGCGATCTCCCTGCGCCAGCGGGTCCGTTCGTATTTCCAAAACAGCGCCGACCTCTCCCCCCGAACGCGCCGCATGGTCCAGGAGATCGCCGACCTGGATTTCATCGTCACCGATTCGGAGCTCGAGGCGCTGATCCTGGAAGCCAACCTGATCAAACGGCACCGGCCGAAATACAACATCCGCCTCAAGGACGACAAACGCTACCCATATATCCGCATCTCGGTCCAAGACCCATATCCGAAGGTCACCATCACCCGGCGGATCGAGAACGACGGCGCCCGCTACTTCGGCCCCTACACCTCGGCCACCGCCGTCTACCAGATGCTGGATGAGCTGCGGCGGATCTTCCCCTACCTGACCTGCGACCGGACGATCACGGGGAAGGACCGCCGGGCATGCCTCTACTATGACCTGCGGCGCTGCCTGGGGCCATGCATCGGGGCCGTCAGCCAGGCGGAATACCGCGCGATGATCGACGGCCTGATCCGCTTCCTCGAAGGCCACACCGAGGAAGTGGTGCAGGATCTGGAAGCCCGGATGTGGGCCGCCGCCGAGGCCCTCCAGTTCGAACGCGCTGCCCAGCTGCGGGACCGCCTGCGGGCGATCCGCCAGGTGATGGAGCGCCAGAAGGTGGTCTCCACGGTGGCCGCCGATCGGGACGTGATCGCCATCGCCCGGGCCGATGGGGAGGCCTGTGTGGAGATCTTCTTCATCCGCCAGGGGCGGCTCATCGGACGGGAGTATTTCGTCCTGGAAGGCCTGGAAGGGGCCGACCTCCAGGAGGCCCTCGCCGGGTTCCTCAAGCAGTTCTACCAGGCCGCCGCCGAGGTCCCTCCCGAGATCGTGCTGCCGGAGC
>JBEPYX010000536.1:360-1535 GCA_041641155.1 Thermoflexus sp. | reverse complement strand
CCTGGGCATCCCTGAGGCGGAGCGCAAGTTCCTGGCGGGGGTAGGTGCCCAGTATGAATCCGAGGTGGTGTACCACAACCTCCAGGAGCACCTGCGCAAGCTGGGCGTGATCTTCGTGGACACCGACACGGCGGTCCGGGAGTATCCCGACCTCGTCCGCGAGTATTTCGGCACGGTGGTCCCGCCGGACGACAACAAGTTCGCCGCCCTGAACTCGGCGGTCTGGTCCGGCGGTTCGTTCATCTACGTCCCGCCTGGCGTCCACGTGGATCTCCCGCTCCAGGCCTACTTCCGCATCAACGCCCAGAACGTGGGCCAGTTCGAGCGGACTCTAATCATCGCGGAGGAGGGATCGTTCGTCCACTACGTGGAAGGGTGCACGGCCCCTATCTACACCACGGACTCGCTGCACAGCGCGGTGGTGGAGATCATCGTCAAGCCCGGGGCCCGGGTCCGCTACACCACCATCCAGAACTGGTCCACCAACGTCTACAACCTGGTGACCAAGCGGGCGGTGGCCTACCGCGACGCGGTGATGGAGTGGGTGGACTGCAACCTGGGCAGCAAGGTGACGATGAAATACCCGAGCGTTTACCTCCTGGAGCCTGGGGCACGGGGGGAGATCCTCTCCATCGCCTTCGCCGGCCGCGGTCAGCACCAGGATGCAGGGGGCAAGGCCATCCACGCCGCGCCCCATACCAGCTCGCGCATCATCTCCAAGTCCATCAGCAAGGACGGCGGCCGCACCTCCTACCGGGGCTTGGTGCGGGTCTACCCCGGCGCCGAGGGGGCCAAGGTGAGCGTCAACTGCGACGCTTTGATCCTGGACGAGATCTCCCGTTCCGACACCTATCCGTACATGGAGATCGAGGAGGACAACGTCACCATCGGCCACGAGGCCACGGTGAGCAAGATCAGCGACGAGCAGCTCTTCTACCTGATGAGCCGGGGCATCCCGCAGGAAGAGGCGGCCGCGATGATCGTCACCGGGTTCGTCGAGCCTCTGGTGAAGGAGCTGCCGATGGAATACGCGGTGGAGATGAACCGGCTGATCCGCCTGCAGATGTCTGGCTCGGTGGGTTAAATCCCATCGGGGTCGCAGGAGGAGGTCGGGCGGCCAGGCGGCGCCCCGGCGGAGTGCTCTGTCCGGGGCGCCCCGCCCCCGGCAGCCCCCC
>JBEPYX010000536.1:0-350 GCA_041641155.1 Thermoflexus sp. | reverse complement strand
GATCCGCGATCGAACCCCTCAAGGAGGTCCGAGACGGCTATGGCGGAAACCCACCTCGTTCAAGCGGCCCGGGGCATCGGCCCGGAGGCGTTTGAGGCGTTCCTGGAAACCCGCGAGGAGCCGGAGTGGCTCCGGCAGGCCCGCCGTGAGGCCTGGCGCATCCTGCGGGACATCCCCAAGCCGGGGCCGAACGATGAAGCGTGGCGACGCACCGACATCCGGGCCCTCGCGGTCGAGGACCTGGCGACGGTGGTGGCCTTGGATGGCGCCACCCCACCGGAGGAGATGCGCCCGATCGTCGAGCGGCGGGAAGACCTGGCCGGCGGGCTGTTGCTCCTCGACGGCCAGGT
>JBEPYX010000535.1:0-1538 GCA_041641155.1 Thermoflexus sp. | reverse complement strand
GGGGGATTTCGGCCATGTCAGGCGAGGGGATGCCGCGGGATCTCCGCCGGGATGCGGTCCGGATCCTTCACGCCGCGCTGGGGGCGGTGGATCCCAGCGCGGCCGTTCGGCGCCATGTCCGCCGGGAAGGGGCTCAGCTGGTGGTGGGCGAGCAGCGCCTCGAGCTCGATCGTTACCGCCACGTGTTCGTGCTCGCCCTGGGCAAAGCGGCGTATCCGATGGCCTACGCCCTTCAGGTGCTGCTGGGCAGCCGGCTGGATCGGGGGGTGCTGGTGACCAAATACGGCCATCTGGCCGCCGCCCTGGACGAGCGCTGGATCGTGATCGAGGCCGGCCACCCGGTGCCGGATGAGAACAGCGTCCGCGGGGCCCAGGCCCTGGCCGCCCTAGCCGAGCAGGCGGGCGCGGAGGACCTGATCCTCTGTGTCCTCAGCGGCGGGGGCTCCGCGCTGGCAACGTGGCCGGTGGAAGGGATCAGCCTGAGCGACCTGCAGGCGGTGACGGATCTCCTCCTGCGCGCCGGGGCGACGATCCACGAGTTGAACGCGGTGCGCAAGCATTTGGATCGGATCAAGGGCGGGGGGTTGGCCCGCTTCGCCTATCCGGCCACGGTGCTGGCCCTGGTGCTCTCCGACGTCGTGGGGGACGACCTGTCGGTGATCGCCTCGGGGCCGATGGCGCCTGACCCCTCCACGTTCCACGACGCGTGGCGGGTGCTGAACCGCTACGGGCTGCTGGAGCGCGTCCCCCTCCCCGTGCGCCTCCACCTGGAGGCCGGGCTGCACGGGCGGGTTCCCGAGACCCCCAAGCCGGGCGACGAGATCTTCCGCCGGGTTTCCCACGTGATCGTGGCCAGCAACCGCCTGGCGGCCCAGGCCGCCCTGGAGGAGGCGAGCCACTTGGGCTATCGGCCGCTGCTGCTTTCCACCTTCGTGGAAGGGGAGGCCCGGGAGGTCGCGCGGGTGATCGCCGCCCTCGCCAAGGAGATCGCCACGACCGGCCAGCCGGTCCCCCCGCCCGCGTGCGTGGTCTGGGGCGGGGAGACCACGGTGACGGTGCGCGGGAGCGGGCGCGGGGGGCGGAACCAGGAGCTGGTGCTGGCGGCCGCGATCGCCCTGCAGGGATGGCCGGGGGTGGTCATCGCCTCGATGGGGACGGACGGCATCGACGGCCCGACGGATGCAGCCGGGGCGATCGCCGACGGCGAGAGCGTCCATCGCGCCTACCTGTTGGGGCTGGACGCGCTGGCGCATCTGCACGCCAACGACGCCTACGCCTTCTTTGATGCCCTCGGCGATCTCATCCGCACGGGCCCCACAGGGACGAACGTCAACGACATCGGGGTGCTGCTCGTCGAGCCGACCTCAGCGGGTTGATCCCGCTTCCGCCGCAGAGCCGCCTAAGGAAAAAATGAAATATTGAATGTGGGATCCAAAAGATCGAGAAGGCCCTGCCGCGCCGGGGAGCCGATGCGGAATTATAATCGGGGATAAGCGAGGGCATCGCGCCCTCTCCGCTGAGGCGGATCCCGATAGGAG
>JBEPYX010000534.1:0-1560 GCA_041641155.1 Thermoflexus sp. | reverse complement strand
TAGCCTGGATGTAGCGGCGCCCCGCTTCCTCGGGGGTCTCCGGGCGTCCCCCCTCGCGCTCCCGCGCGGCCGTCGCGGCCACCGTCTCGAGCGCCAGGTAAGGGCAGATGGCCGAGGCCCCGTAACCTAGAAGACACGCGAAGTGGTGCACCTCGCGGGGTTCCCCGGAGGCCACGATCAGGCTCGCCCGGGTGCGCAGTCCCGTCCGGATCAAATGGTGGTGCAGGACGCCGACGGCGAGCAGCGCCGGGATCGGGGCGTGGTCGGCATCCACCTCGGCATCGCTCAGGATCAGGAGACAACATCCCTCGGCGATCGCCCGTTCCGCTGCCCGGCACAGGTCCTCCAGGGCCCGGCGCAGGCCCGCGGGCCCCTCGGCGATCGGCCACCGGGCGGGCAGCCGCGCGGATCGGAAGGCGGGATCCGGCAAGCGCTCCAGCGCCTCCAGTTGGGCGGGCGTCAGGATGGGGCTGGGCAGCTCGATGAGGTGCGCCGCCCGCTCGTCCGGCATCAACAGGTTGGCCCGTCCCCCCAGGAGTACCGTAAGGGACATCACCCGAGTCTCCCGCAGGGGATCGATAGGCGGATTGGTCACCTGGGCGAACCGTTGCTTGAAAAAGTTATACAGCGGCCGGGGCCATCCTGAGAGCATCCCCAGCGGGGTGTCATCCCCCATCGAGCCGATGGGTTCGTGGCCGGATCGGGCCATCGGGCGCAGGATCAGGGCCAGCTCCTCCGCAGTGTAGCCGAAGGCGAGCTGTCGCCTGAGAAGGGATTCCGGCTCCGGCGGCCTTGGGGGCTTCCAGGTCTCCGGGAGACGGACGCGATGGCGGCGGATCCACTCCGCGTAGGGGCGTTGCGCGCTGAGCTCCGCCCGCAGGGCGGCGGGATCCTGGATGCGGCCGGTTCGAAGGTCGGCAGCCAGCATCTGGCCAGGTCCGAGCCGGTCCAGCTGGAGGATGCGCTCGGGCGGAACCTCCAGGGCGCCGATTTCGGAGCCACAGTAGAGCAGGCCGTCCACGGTGCGCAGCACCCGCAGCGGGCGCAGGCCGTTGCGATCCAGCAACGCGCCGACGAAGCGGCCGTCCGTGAACAGGATGGCCGCCGGGCCGTCCCATGGCTCCATCAAGCCCTGATGGTAGGCGTAGAACCCCCGCGCCGCCTCATCGAGCTCCGGGGATTTCTCCCAAGCCTCCGGGATCAGCATGCGCAGGGCGTGGCGGATGTCGTAGCCGGAGCGGACCAGGAACTCCACCACATTGTCCAGCATCGCTGAGTCGGACCCGCTGGGATCAATGATCGGGCGCAGGTCCGCCAGCGTCTCCCCCCAGACCGGCGAGGCGAGGGCAGCCTCCCGCGCCCGCATGCCGTTGATGTTCCCCTGCAGGGTGTTGATCTCTCCGTTGTGGCAAAGGGTCCGGAAAGGCTGGGCGCGGGTCCAGGCGGGCAGGGTGTTGGTGCTGAACCGCTGGTGGAAGATCACGAACTCCGTCTCGAAATCGGGATCCCGCAGATCCGGATAGAACCGGTCCAGATCGCGGGCCAGGACGAGGGCCTTAT
>JBEPYX010000533.1:0-1563 GCA_041641155.1 Thermoflexus sp. | reverse complement strand
CCTCCATACCCTCCTGGCCGTCCTGCTCTTCACGCCAGCCATCGCCGTCCAGCCATGGTGGGTGGAACGGATGCCGCTGCCGGAAGCCTACTGGCGCCAAGTCTGGCGGGGCATCCCCATCGGCCCACTGGTCGGGGTCGAGACGCCGGTGAAGGCTGTTGAATACCTTCGGGCCCACCCCGGCGGGCGCCTCTTCAACGAGATGGGCTACGGGAGCTACCTCATCTGGGCCCTGCCGGAGCAGAAGGTCTTTGTGGACCCCCGGGTGGAGCTTTATCCTTACGAACTGTGGCTGGATTACATCCGGATCTCCCAGGCCTCGCGTTACCATACGCTGCTGGAACGCTACGGGGTGGACCGCCTGCTCATCGATAAAATCCTCCAGGAAGAACTGGTGCAGGCCCTGGAGGACGATCCGCGCTGGGAGAAGGAATACGAGGACAAGCGAACACAGGTCTGGAGGCGCCGGACAATGCCGTGAGGGATCGCTCCCCCTGGATCCCCGCGGATTTCGGGCGCGGGGCCGGGGAGGCGAATCCCCCTCACGATGGGCAAGGCGAACGCGACCGGCCTCCGCGTTCACACAGGGGGATGCGATGGCCCATCGATCGACGATCAACGATTTGGATCTCGCGCGGTGGAAGGCCTACGAGGACCTGATCACCGACAGCCTGTGGTTGCTGGGGCCGCGGGCCAACCACGGGATGCACACCTCCGAATACTGGGGGAACTTTGTCCCCCAGATCCCCTACCAGGCCATCCGTCGCTTCACCCGCCCCGGCGAGCTGGTGGTGGACCCCTTCGCCGGCCTGGGGACCACCCTCCTCGAGGCCCAGCGCCTGGGCCGCTTCGCCATCGGGGTGGAGCTGGTCCTCGGGGTGGCCGAGCGCGCCCGCCAGCTCCTCGATCGGGAGGAAAACCCGCATGGCGTTCAAACCGAAATCCTGATCGGGGACAGCACCGCCCCCGAGACGGTGGAGCGCGTTCGAGAGACGATGGCCCGCTGGGGGTTCCCCCGCGCCCAGCTCTTAATCCTCCATCCCCCCTATCACGACATCATCCGCTTCAGCGAGGACCCACGGGACCTTTCCAACGCACCCACGGAGGAGGCCTTCTACGCCGCCTTCGAGCGGGCCGTGGCGAACTTCGCCCCGCTGCTGGAGCCAGGGCGCTTCCTGGTGCTGGTCATCGGGGACAAATACGCCCGGGGGGAGTGGATCCCCCTGGGCTTCCGGACGATGGAGCGGGTGCTGCGGCACGGGTTCCGGTTGAAGAGCATCTGCGTGAAAGACATCCAGGAGAACCGAGGCAAGCGGAGGCAATACCACCTCTGGCGCTACCGCGCCCTCCAAGGGAATTTCTACATCTTCAAACACGAATACGTGATGTTCTTCGAACGGCTGGGGTGACCGGCGTCCCGGCCTCCCGGAGCCGAGGCACCCCCGCAGGGGCGGATCGGCTGGGAGTTCCCCCCGGGCCTCCTCGGTTTCCCCGGATCCTCATCCCCAGCGCCCGCAGCCGATATGGATGAGGTCCGCCAGGATCCCGAAGGCGGTCTGAGCC
>JBEPYX010000532.1:0-1564 GCA_041641155.1 Thermoflexus sp. | reverse complement strand
AGGAGGGGACGCGGTCTGCCCCACCTGTGGCGGGCTGGGATATATCTCGTATGACGTGCCCCCCGGCCATCCCCTGTTCGGCCGCGCGGTCCCCTGCGCCTGCCAGGCCGAGCGACAGGCCGCTGCGCTCCGCCAGCGGCTCCGCTCCGCCAGCCCTCTGCGGGTGCTCGAGGACAAGCGGTTCGAGACTTTCCTCCCCGATGGGCTGGGGTTGCCGCCGGACCAGGCCCGCAGCGTGCGGCGGGCCTGGGAGCGGGCCCGGGCCTTCGCGGAGCACCCGGAGGGCTGGCTGGTGCTGCGCGGGGGGACCGGATGCGGCAAAACCCACCTGGCGGCGGCCATCGCCCACCGCCTCTTGGAACGCGGGGTCGCCGCCCGCTTCATCAACGTGCCCGACCTCCTGGACGAGTTGCGGACGGCGTTCGATCCGAAGGCGGAGGCCTCCTATGAGGAACGATTCTGGCAGCTCCGGGAAGCCCCGGTGCTGATCCTGGACGACCTGGGCGCCCAGCAGAGCACGCCCTGGGCCCGGGAGAAGCTGTTCCAGTTGTTGGACTGGCGCTACAACGCCCAGCTCCCCACTGTCATCACCACCAACCTCTCCCTAGAGGCCTTCGAGCCCCGTCTCCGCTCCCGCCTTCAAGACCCCCGCCTGGTGAAGGTCGTGGTCATCCTGGCTCCCGACTTCCGGCGGGGTGGGTCCTCGGCTGGGCCGGATCTGAACCTCATGCCGTTGCTGGGGGCGATGACGTTCGAGACCTTCCGGGACCGGCCGGAGCTTTCCCCGCGCGAGCGGGAGAACCTGCGGGAGGCGATCCGGATGGCGCGGGCCTACGCCGAGGATCCGCACGGATGGCTGGTCCTGGCCGGCCCCTACGGCGCCGGCAAGACCCATCTGGCGGCTGCCATCGCGAACGCCGTCGCTGCCCGCGGGATCCCCACCCTCTTCGTCGGGGTGCCCGATCTGTTGGACTGGCTGCGGGCGGCCTTCCATCCGAAGAGCGATCAGCCCTACGACCAGCGATTCGACGAGGTCAAGCTGGCCCCCTTCCTGGTGCTGGACGATCTGGGGACCGAGAGCGCGACCCCGTGGGCGCGGGAGAAGCTCTACCAGCTCCTCAACTACCGCTATCTGGCCAACGCCCCCACGGTGATCACCACCGCGACCCCGCTGGAGCATCTGGATGCACGGATCGCAGCCCGCTTGAGCGATGAGGTCCGGGTGACCGTGATCCCCCTGGACCTTCCCCCCTATCGCACGCCGCTGCAGCGCCGCCCGTCCCGCCCACCCTCCCGCGCGTTTTAAGCGAAGCACGCCCCCTATCCCGGTGGGCTGGCCTCCCGACACGCCAATCGGGCGGTTGACTGTCCCATCCGCGGTGGGTGTGGGCGAGACGAGGGGGGCAGGCCGGGCCTGGGGGATCAGGAGCTGTGGAGGGGATCCCCCGATGCCGGAGGCCTGTCCCAGGGCGAGGGGGCGCGTGCGCCTCCCCGCCGTCCCCCGGCCGGTCCCTTCGGCCACCGCCCCGTCCGCCACCGGTGGGGCAGGGTCTGCCCGCCCCTG
>JBEPYX010000531.1:0-1567 GCA_041641155.1 Thermoflexus sp. | reverse complement strand
AACTCGGCCTCGTCCAGGCGGCGTTCTCGCGGTCGCAGATGGGGGAAGAGGATCACCTCGCGGATGGATCGGCGGTCGGTGAAGAGCATGGTCAAGCGGTCGATCCCCAGCCCCAGGCCCCCGTTAGGCGGCATCCCATAGCGCATCGCATCCAGGTAATCCTCGTCCATGGGATGCGCCTCCTCGTCCCCGGCCTCCCGGGCCCGCCCCTGCTCCAGGAACCGCTGCTCCTGATCCAGGGGGTCGTTGAGCTCGGTGAAGGCGTTGCAGATCTCCATCCCCCCGATGAACCCCTCGAACCGCTCCACCGTCTCCGGGTCGTCGGGGCGGGCCTTGGCCAGGGGGGAGATCTCGCGCGGGTAATCGTAGACGAAGGTCGGCTGGATGAGGCGGGGCTCCACGAACTTGGAGATCAGGTCGTCGATCAGCTTGCCCCGGCTGGCGCGCGGATCCACCTCGAGGCCGCGGGCGGCCATGGCCGCGGCCAGGGACTCCCGGGTGGGATGCTGGGCGATGTCGATCCCGGCGAACTCCAGGATGGCCTCGCGGAGAGGGATGCGGCGCCAGGGTGGGTTGAGGTCGATCTCGTGGCCTTGATAGACCAACGTGCGGCGCCCCAGCACTCGATCGGCGACGAAGGCGATCAGGTCCTCCGTCAGCCGCATCATCTCCTGATAGTCGGCGTAGGCCATGTAACATTCCATCTGGGTGAACTCCGGGTTGTGCTTGAAGGAGATCCCCTCGTTGCGGAAATCGCGGCCGATCTCATAGACCCGCTCGAACATCCCGACCAGCAGGCGCTTGAGGTAGAGCTCGAAGCTGATGCGCAGGTAGAGCGGCTGCTTGAGCTCATTGTGATAAGTCGTGAAGGGGCGGGCGGAGGCCCCGCCGTAGATCGGCTGCAGGATCGGCGTCTCCACCTCGATGAACCCGCGCTCGTCCAGGAAGGCGCGGATGGCCCGGACGAGCGCCGCGCGGGTGCGGAAGATCTCCCGCACCTCCGGGTTCATCATCAGGTCCAGGTAGCGCCGCCGGTAACGCGTCTCCACGTCCTTCAGGCCGTGCCAGCGGGAGGGAGGTGGGTAGAGCGCCTTGGCCAGCATGCGGAAATCCCGGACGCGGAGGGAGATCTCCCCGGTCCGGGTGCGCATCATCGTCCCCTCTGCCTCGATGAAGTCCCCCAGGTCGAAGAAGTCCTGGAAGAAGCGGTAGCGCTCCTCCCCCAAATCGTCGTAGCGGAGGAACAGCTGGAGGCGGCCGTCGCCGTCGTGGAGGTCGGCGAAGGTGACCTTCCCCATGACACGGACCGCCGTGAGACGCCCGGCGACGACGGCCTCCACTGTCTCCTCCCGTCCCTCGGCGGCCTGGAACGCTCGGATCGCCTGGGCGCTGGTGTGGGTGCGACGGGAGCGGGGCGGGTAGGGATCCATCCCCTGAGCGCGCAACCGGGCAACCTTCTCAAGACGGCGGCGGACGATCTCCCGGAAGAGGGCCATCGCGGCACCTATTCGATGCGGAGGATACGAAAGCGCAGCACACCGTCCGGGGCGTGAACGGTGACCCAATC
>JBEPYX010000530.1:0-1569 GCA_041641155.1 Thermoflexus sp. | reverse complement strand
GTCCCCGCCGAGCGCTACCGCGAGCTCTTCCGGCGCGCCGTCGAGGCCCTGGAGTCCGCGCGGCGGACCGGCGGGGCGATCGCCGGGTATGTGGATCGGCCGACCGGCCATGCGGTCCTGCGGCTGCTGGGCCTCGGGCTCCTCGAGGAGATCTCACGAGAGAAGGTCGCGGATTACCCCTTCGGCCGGCTGCGGGACCGGATGCTCTTCGCGGCGCTGCTCCGGCCGGGGGAGCGCTCCGCCCTCTTCGCCCACACCTGGCCGATCAACGACCATCTGGGCCGCGAGGGGCACCGGCTCCTGTTCTTCTACCTGAACGTGGGGCGGGAAGGCCGGCCCCACCTGGCCCGCGTGGAAATCCCGGAGTGGGTGGCCCAAGACCGGGCCCGCCTGGAGCGGCTGCACCGGGCGATCTGGGACCAGTGCCGCATCCTGGCTGAGGCCCCCTATCCCTACCTGCTGACCCGGGCCCACGAATTGGCCCGCATCCGCTCCGAGGAGCGCAAGCAGTTGGATCAGATGATCCAGGAGGCCCTCATCCGCCGCGGCTTCCATATCTCGATCTCCGCGAAGGCCCAGCAGAAGGAGTGGCTGGGCGGATAAACCCGATGGGAGGGGCGATTCAATGGCCACCCGCGCTCATGTCGAGAGCGCCTCCAGCCCGGCGTTCATCGGCCGGGTGATCGAGGCCAGCGCCCGCACCTTCCGCGTGGGCTGCCGGCTGACCGCCGAGGACATCCCGGCCTTCGGGGCCTTCGTCCAGACGGCTCGGGGCGAGACCACCATCATCGGGGTGATTTATGACCTGGTTTTGCAGGGGGACGAATTCATCCGCGCGATCGCCATCCAGGACATCCCGCCTCCGGAGATCCAGCGGGATATGATCGAGAACCGCAACATCGTGGTCCAGATCGGGGTGCTGACGCTGGGATATATGCGGGACCGAGCGACCTATTACGGCATCCCCCACCAGCCCCCCGCCCTGCTGGAGCCGGTCTACACCTGTCTGCCGGCGCAGATCCGGCGGTTCACCGAGCAGCCGGATTTCATCCGCACCCTTGTAGAGGCCCGCGAGGCCTCCGACGACGTGCTGGCCGCCGCGATCCAGACGGCCGTCAGCACCCGGCCCATCCCCCAACAGCGGGACTTCCTCATCCAAGTCGGGCGAGAGGTGGTGCGGCTGCTGGCCGACAACCCCATCCGCCTCGCCCAGATCCTGCGGCGCATCCGGATGGCGGCGGAAGCCGCATGAGGGCGAGCGTGGGGCTCGCCCGGTGATCCCCCACGGGAGGCTCTCGATGGCTTCGGAGCTGGAGGCCTTCTTCGGAAACCGATCCGCCCCCTCGGCGATCGAGGCGCGCCGGCTGGGGATGGTGATCGGCGGCTCCCTCTCCGAAGGGCTGGCCGTCAAGCTCGACCCGCGCATTGCGATCGAGGGGCTTGCGGTCGGGCGCTACGTGGTGATCCGCGGCCACCGGCGCCGGTTCTTCGGCATGATCACCGACATCCGGCTGGACAGCGCCAACTCGGACATCGCCCGGATGCCCCCGGATCCCGATGATCCCCTCA
>JBEPYX010000529.1:0-1571 GCA_041641155.1 Thermoflexus sp. | reverse complement strand
GTGATCATCGGGAAACCGGGGTGGCCCGATCCGGCCTTCGAGCGCCTGCGCCGGGATCCGTTGTGGGAGGGCCGGCTGATCCTGACCGGTTATGTGGACGATCTTTGTCGGGGGGCGCTGTTGAGTCGGGCGGAGGCCTTCCTCTTCCCTTCGCTCTATGAAGGGTTCGGCTTCCCGGTCCTGGAGGCCCAGGCCTGTGGGGTGCCGGTGCTCTGCAGTTCGAAGGGGAGCCTGCCGGAGGTGGCGGGGGAGGGGGCGCTGTTGCTCCCCCCCGACGATCCGGAGCCCTGGCTGGAGGCCCTGCGCCGGCTGGAGCGGGATCCGGGGCTTCGCGCCGCGCTCATCGCCCGGGGCCACGCGAATCGAAGGCGTTTCTCCTGGGACGCATGCGCGCGGACGATCTGGGAGGGGCTCCGCCACCTCGAGGAGGTAGGCCGCGGCCGGATGCCGTGAGCGCGGCGCGAGCTTCATCAAGCCGATCACTGCCCTGTGGGAGGAGAAGATGTCGGGATGGAAGGGACGCCTGCTGTGGCTCAGCCTCTTCGCCATCGCGATGGCCTATGTGGAAAGCGCAGTGGTGGTGTATCTGCGACACCTGTACCGGATCGTCGATCTGGTGCGGGATGCGCCGACGCGGCCGGACCCGCTCACCCCGATTGAGCTGGGGCGGGAGGTCGCCACCCTGGTGATGCTTTTCGCCGTGGGCGCGCTGGCCGGCCGCACCTCCGCTGCCCGCTGGGGCCTCTTCCTTTACGTTTGGGGACTCTGGGACATCGCTTACTACTGGTGGCTGTGGGTCTTCATCGGCTGGCCCACCGCTCCCTGGGATTGGGATCTCCTGTTCCTGATCCCGTTGCCGTGGTGGGGCCCGGTCTGGGCCCCGGTGTTGGCCGCCGCGCTCATGATGGTCGTTGGGGCCCGCATGGCCCGCCGGAGCGAGGCAGGGTGGTCCGTCCGGGTGGATGGGCTGTCCGCCGGGACCGGGGCGCTGGGGGCGCTGATCGCCCTCTACACGGTGATGGCCCCCGCGCTGCACGCCCTCCCCGGCGGGCTGGAGGCGATCGGCCGGGCCCGCCCCACGGCGTTCCTGTGGGGGCTGTATCTGATCGGCTGGGGGCTGGTCGCCTTCGCCGGCTGGCGGGTCGCCCGCGGGCGCCCCTCCACCTCGGTTGCCCTCGATCCGCGGAGCAAGGATAATTCGTTGTGATCCAAGCTGTGTTCGCCCTGTGTGTTTCAAATTATGGGATGTTTTCGGGGAAGAACGGGGCCGGATCGGGGCGGCGTTTTCAATCCGAACGTCCACCATCCTTGATGAGGGGTGGAGATCGAGTTGATCCGAAAACCGGGCTCTGGGGAGCGGCCCTCGCTGCCCCCTCAGTTGTATGGCGAAGAGTATTTCCTTTCCGCGTGTGAAGGGTACGAGGAATTCCTCCGCACGCAGGGTGAGCATCTCTCCCGGCGGCTTCAGGCGGCCTTCGCCGTGGCGGCGGTGCGGCCGGGCATGCGGGTGCTGGATGTAGGCTGCGGGCGCGGGGAGATCGTCCGCCACTGCGCCCGGTTGGGCGCTTTCG
>JBEPYX010000528.1:0-1571 GCA_041641155.1 Thermoflexus sp. | reverse complement strand
GGCCATGTAGATCGGCAGCGATTCCGTCCGTGGGTTCAGGGCGATCCTCGCCGCTCCCGCAGCGGCCACGAAAAGCAGTCCCAATCCGAGCCCAAACCAAAACGCGCGCGGCATCCTCATGTGCTCTCCGCTCCAAACAATCAGCTGAGTTGAGGGCCCTCCCTTTCGACCTCAGGGCCGGTCGAGGGAGGGCGGCCTCGCTTTGCGCTCTTACCCCATCGGGGCGGACAGGCACCCACGCACCCGATTCCAAATCGGGTGCTGGGAAGACAGTGGGCAGTTTGAGGCCCTTGTTCTCTGGTGTCCCGGGAGATGTGGGCGAACTGGTTGGGATCGCAGTTCCCCTTCCTTTACAGCGCTTTGCGGATGATATCGGTCACCGAGATCACGCCCAGCAGCCGCTCCCGGATCACCGGCGCGCGCCGGATCCCGGCGAGGGCGAAGAGGCGGGCCACGTTCTCCACCGAGAGATCCGGGTTGACTACGATGCACGGTTTGGTCATGATCTCGCGGACCAGCACCGACTGCGGGCTGAGGCCGTGGGCGACGACCTTGTAGACGATATCGGTTTCGGTAAGGATGCCGTAGGCATCTTCCTCATTCGCCCGCTCCACGATCAGCGCCCGCAGGCCCCTCTCCTTCATCAAGGCGACTGCCTCCGCCACCGTCGCGGAGGGTTCGATGGTGACCACCTCAGTCGTCATGATGTCCTTCGCTTTCAGCCCCATCGCGCACCCCCTAACCGGTTAGATCCCCGACCGCCCTTATAGGCCGCGGCAGAGTCCGCCGGCCGCGGCGAACAGCGACTCCGGAGCGCAAGGGGAACCAAAGCCCGCTACCGGGCCGCCCGCCGCTCGTCCTCCAGGAGGACCATGGGAACGCTTTCCCCGTTCCGGGCATAGCCAGCCCGGATCCGCCGCGCCTGCGCGGCCACCTGGGCGAAGGTGGTGGAGCCCAGCAGCCACTCCAGGTGGGCTTGCGCCTGAGCCCAGATGGGGTGGATGGCGCAGAAGCTCGCGCGCGGGCAGAGACTTGGATCGCGAGCGCACCGGTTCAGGCGGATGGACCCTTCCATGGCCTCCAGGACCTCCAGCAGAGTGATGGCCTCGGCCGGTCGGGCCAGCCGAACTCCGCCCCGGCGCCCTCGGCTGGCCTCCACAAAGCCCGCCGCGCAGAGGTCCCGGAGGATCTTCTGTAGGAAGGCGTAGGGGATGCCCTGCCGCCGTGCGATATCCCGAGCCCGAGTCCGCATCCCCGGCGGCAGCATCGCCAGATCCAAGATCACCCGCATCGCATAATCGGCCCGCCGGCTGATCTCCATCCAAGCCCCCTATATGCAGACCGAAATAGTCTAATTTAAACTACGTCCGCTTTCCCTGTGGGGGTAGTGTGATCTGTCACGGATCTCTCGTGAGGATGCTCACATCGCTCCGCGGAACCCGAGCCGGGGGCGAAGGTCCCCCGCTGCGAGTTCTACCCGTTCCATTGTTGTCCAGCGGGTGTAGCATGCGCCCCGGGCCTCACGGTTCGCGCTAAAATTAACCCCGTGTATGGAGGATCGGACGCCATGG
>JBEPYX010000527.1:0-1573 GCA_041641155.1 Thermoflexus sp. | reverse complement strand
GGAGGCGTGGGCCCTCGGGTTATGGGATCTGTTCGCCGAGCCAGCCATCGTCGCCTTGGAGTGGCCGGAGCGGGCGGCTGGGCTGATCCCGGAGCCCTACCTGCAGGTGACCTTGGTC
Organism: Thermoflexus sp.; assembly: GCA_041641155.1. Lineage (GTDB taxonomy): Bacteria > Chloroflexota > Anaerolineae > Thermoflexales > Thermoflexaceae > Thermoflexus. Next base: position 1,455 of record JBEPYX010000527.1, on the reverse strand, counting down.
CCCCTGGGGGAAACGATCCGCCGCATCCAGATCGAAGGGGTGGGGGACTTCCCCCCGGAGCGGCTGGCCGAGCTACAGGCGCTGCCAGAGGTTTCCGACGACCTCGTGGAAGGAGGGCGGATCCGCCCATGACGGGGGGCAAGCGGGGGGGCTTGCTGGCGCTGGACACGGCGACCATGGGGATAGCCGTGGCCCTCTTCGATGGGGCTGAATGGATCGCCGTTGGGTATTGGCGGACGGCGGACCGCCACACGGCGGAGCTGATGCGGCGTTGCCAAGAAGTGATGGACCATGTGGGCCTCGCCCCGGAAGACTTGATCGCCGTGGCGGTGGTGAACGGCCCTGGATCCTTCACCGGGCTGCGGGCGGGGATCGCCGCCGCCAAAGGGCTGGCGGTGGCCCTCGATCTCCCGCTGTTCGGGGTGGGGACGGAGGAGGCGACCCTGGCGGATCTCCCCGGCGTCCTGGAAACCGTGAACGTGGTCCTCCCGGCCGGGCGGGGCCGGCTGGCGGTGCGCCGTTACCGGTGGGCCGGGCGCTGGACGCCGGATGGGGAACCGGTGCTCGCGGTCGCGGAATCCCTCGCGGCGGCTTGGTCGCCAGGGGTGTGGTGGGTGGGAGAGTGGACCGCGCGGGATCACGCGGTGCTGGCCCGCCCCCCGATGGCGGCGTGGCTGGTCCCCCGGGATGGCCCCGCGCGGGTGATGGGGGCCGCCCGGTTGGCCTGGGCCCGCCACCAGGCGGGGGAGCGGCCGGACGCGGCGCTCCTGCGTCCCATCTATCTGCGCACCCCGAGCGTCCCGGAGGCATAGAAAGCGCCTGTTGTGCCATCGGAAAAGCGAGGCGAGGATGCCCGCCCTGAAGATTCCGGGATCGGTGCCTTTTGAGATCGAGCCCATGCGATGGGAAGACATTCCCGAGGTGCTGGAGATCGAGCGGCGCTCGTTTTCGATGCCCTGGCCGATGCGCGCCTATGAGCAGGAACTCCTGCGGAACCCCAACGCCCATTACCTGGTCCTGCGCCCGCGGGAGGTCCGCGCCGCCGTGCCGATCCTTCTCCCTCGACGGCTGCCCATCCTGGGATATGGGGGCTTCTGGATGGTCCCGGACGAGGCCCATATCAGCACCATCGCGATCGATGTCCCCTGGCGGGGCCGTGGGCTAGGGGAGCTGATGTTCCTGGCTTTGGTTGAGGAGGCCATCGCCCTGGGCGCTGAGCTCATCACCCTGGAGGTGCGCGTATCCAACCACGTGGCCCAGCGCCTCTACCGGAAATACGGACTGGAGGTTGTGGGCCGGCGCCCGCGGTATTATCGGGACAACAACGAAGACGCGCTGCTGATGAGCGTGGAAGGCATCCGCTCGCCGGCCTATCGGGAGCGGCTGGAATCCTTGAAGGCTCTACTTTGGAAGCGGCTCGAATCCGCCGGCCCGATCTCGGTGCACCGATCGGGC
>JBEPYX010000526.1:0-1583 GCA_041641155.1 Thermoflexus sp. | reverse complement strand
CGTCTGCCCCACCCAGAGGCCGTGCGGGGCCCGGTCGGGGGTCTCCAGGCCGAACCCGTTCAGCCCGTAGAGGGGGATCGGTTCCTGGCCCCCGAAGACCCCCTAAGGGGTTGCCCGGTAGGTGGGGGGCGGCGAGATCCGATCGCAGAACTCCCCTCCAGCTTCCAGGTTCACATTGTATGCGACGTACCCCACGAACCCCAGCGCCCGGGCCCGTTCACAGGCCCGCCGGGCCAGCGCGGGGCGGTCGGCCGGGACGTAGTCCAGCGCCAACAGGGCCAGACGATCCGCATACGGCAGGACGGGCGTGGGGTCTTGCTCCTCATACAGGTACAGGCCACGCGCGAAATCGTACCTTGTGCTCAGATCCTCGTACAGCACTGCGTGGATGTAGGGCGCGATCGCTTCCAGAACGGCGAAGCCCCGGTTCGGGACCAGGTATCCGCCCACTTCCTGGCTGAGGCGGCGGATCAGGGTCACCATGCCTTCGGCGGTTTCGGGGAAGAGTTCCGCCGTATCCACTGTGTCCAGCAAGAGGCCAGCATACCCGGCACGGCGCAAAGCGCGGGCGCGCTCCAGGATCAGATCTTGCCATTGAGGACAGCGGGCGTCCACGTAGAACGAGCCCCAATTGGGGTTCCGGCCGAGGATACATCCGGCCGCCCGCAGGTCGGGGAGGGCGGGATCATCCGGTTCGGCCTCCCCAACCGAGAGATAGGCGATGACCCGTGTTCCCCCCTGCGCCAGCTTCCGAATCGCTTCCTCCGAAAGGACAGGTTGGACGATCGCCAGTTCGGCTTGGGCGAGGTGGGAAAGATTGGGTGTGTCAGAGTAATCCACGGCGAACCGCTGCGGGACCCAGGGGGGTGTCCGGGCCTGGATTGGTTGCGCTGGGCCAGGGGGCTTGAGGCAGCCGCCCAGGGTTGCGAGCAGGACCCAGAGCAATATTCGGTATTTGGTAGAACTGGCCGGTGACTGCATTTCTCCTCCCTGGCTGCCAGATTGAACGCAGGAAGATCCCGGTCCCCTGCTGCTTGGGCAAAGCTGCGTTGCGGCGCGAGGCGATAGCCGGTTCAGGATCGGGTGGTGGGTCAAGCCAATCGGGCGAAAAGCAATCCCATCTCCTGGCCCGGTAGTCACTCCTTATGGTAGTGATAATGTCTAAAGGTCAAGGACTCTTCTCAACTCCAGACAGGGTCGGTTCCTCCCATCGCCCTCGCGGGGGTCCGCTGGCGATACCGACGCCCGTTGGGCCGGTCGTCCGCCGGCTCCCGCAAGGCCGGATGGGGGCGCCACCCGTTGGGCTCAAACCCGCTCCGGGGCACCGCGGCCACCCACGTCCATCCATCCCGGGCGACGGCGTGGGGGTTGCGGGTCCCGCCGTTCAGGCGATCGCGCCGCACCCCATTCCGGCGCTCCTCGGGCGCCGGATACGGACACGGGATGGGTGGACCGCCCCCTGGGCGGACCTCGATGCGCGCCACCCGGCCGTGACGATCATGACGACGGTGCTTGACCGCCTGGGTCCAGCCGACACCGGGGGCGCCCTTCCTTCCCGGGTCGTAGTGGGTCGCGGTAAAGCC
>JBEPYX010000525.1:0-1587 GCA_041641155.1 Thermoflexus sp. | reverse complement strand
GCGAAATACCCGATGAAACGCTCGGCAGTCCTGCCCCTGCTTTACCTGGTGCAGCGGGAATACGGCTACTGCACCGAAGAGGGCATCCGGGAGGTGGCGGAGATCACCGGGGTCAGCCCGACCGAGGTTCGGGAGGTGGTGGGCTTCTATACGCTCTTCTACGATCACCCGATCGGTCGCCACCTCATCCAGATCTGCGATGATCTTCCATGCGCCCTGCGGGGGGCGGACGATCTGGTGGCCCATGCGGTCCGGCGTCTGGGGGTGCAGCCGGGGGAGACCACCCCCGACGGCCGCTTCACACTGGAGACGGTCATGTGCATCGGGGCCTGCCACCGGGCGCCGGCCATGCAGGTGGATCTGGAGTTCGTGGAGAACGTCACCCCTGAGGTCTTCGATCGGATCGTCGAGCATCTCTCCCGGGATGGCGGGTGATGGGGCGCTACATCCTGCTGCGGCATCGGGAGATCCCGGACCTTCACCGCCTGGAGGTTTACGTCCGCCACGGCGGGTATGAGGCTTGGCGGAAGGCTCTCACGGCCATGACCCCCGATCAGGTGATCGAGGAGGTGAAGGCCTCGGGCCTGCGGGGGCGGGGCGGGGCAGGCTTCCCCACGGGGACGAAATGGTCCTTCGTGCCGAAGGATGTTTTCCCGAAATACGTGGTGGTCAACGCCGATGAGTCCGAGCCGGGGACGTTCAAGGATCGCGAGATCATGGAGGGGAACCCGCATCAACTCATCGAGGGAGCCCTCCTGGCTGCCTACGCGATCCAGGCCGAGCGCGTTTACGTCTACGTCCGTGGGGAATATCGCTCAGTGGCCCGCCGCCTGGAGGCGGCCATCGCCGAGGCCTACGCCGCCGGGTTCATCGGCCGTAATGTTCTGGGGACCCCCTATTCGGTGGAAATGTTCGTCCATCTGGGGGCGGGGGCCTACATTTGCGGGGAGGAGACCGCGCTCCTCGAATCCTTGGAGGGGAAGATCGGGCATCCCCGGTTGCGCCCGCCCTTCCCGGCCACCTACGGCCTTTACGGGAAGCCGACGGTGGTGAACAACGTGGAGACCCTGGCCAACGTGCCGCCGATCATCCTGAACGGCGCCGCCTGGTATCGGACGATGGGGACGGAGCGGAGCCCGGGGCCCAAGATTTTCTGCCTGAGCGGCCGGGTGCGTCGCCCGGGCAACTACGAGGCGGAGCTGGGGAAGATCACCTTCCGCGACCTGATCTTCGGGGAGGAATACGGGCAGGGCCTGCTCGAGGAGGGGCGGACGGTCAAGGCGATCCTCCCGGCGGGCGCCTCGGCGCCGATGCTGCCGGCCTCCGCCCTGGATACGCCGCTGGATTACGAGTCAGTCCAAGCGGCAGGATCCATGCTCGGGTCCGCCTCGGTCATCGTCCTGGACGACACGGTGGACATCGTCTGGGCGGCGTATAAGATGGTGCGGTTCTTCCAACACGAGTCGTGCGGCAAATGCACCCCGTGTCGGGAGGGCACCTACTGGCTGCGCCGGGTCTACGAACGGCTGATCGCCGGGCGGGGGCGGCCGCAGGATCTGAGCCTCTTGGAGAGCATCGCCCGCCAGA
>JBEPYX010000524.1:0-1590 GCA_041641155.1 Thermoflexus sp. | reverse complement strand
CTATTTCCAAACGCTGGTGGTGGCGCCCCTGATCGTCGGGTTTATGCTGGGGACCTCCCTTTTCTTTGGCACGTTGGGGAACGGGCTCCCGGTGGGTGGGAAGCCCTTGAAGGCGGTGCTGCCGGTGATCCTGGTGAAGCCCGAGCCGTTGACCGGACCCTGGCTCTTCGGCGCCCCGCTGACCAACACGATGGTTGCGATGCTCCTTGTGGACCTCGTCGTCTTAGGGCTGGGGTTTCTGGCGGCCCGTCGAGCCGGGCCCTTGCCCCCGCCGGTTCGTGGGCTGGGGGTATTGGTGAACCTGTTCGAGTTCCTCATGGAAGCCCTTTATGAGAACCTGGCGAAGGTCGTCTTGGGCCATCGGGCGCGCCAGGTGTTCCCCTTGGTGGCCTCGATCTTCCTGATGGTCCTGGCAGCGAACTGGACAGGCCTGATCCCGGGGTTCGACTCGATCGGCAAGGTGGAGCCCGCCCACGGCCCGGAGCCGGGCCACGCTGTGATCCACTGGGGGCCGTTCACCCTGCTGACCGCCGAGCCCGCGGCGGCGCCCGCGGAGGCAGCGGGGCACGGCGCCGAAGGCCACGGCGAAGGCCACGGGGAGGATGCAGCCAAAGCGGCGGGCTTCATCTTGGTCCCTTACCTCCGGGCGCTCAGCACCGATCTGAACTTCACCATCGGGCTGGCCTTGGTGGCCGTCTTCATGGTGCAGGTGTGGGGCGTCCGCGCCCTGGGGCCGGGGTATTTCTGGAAGTTCTTCAACGTCAAGGCCCTCCGCCGTGGCTTCATGGGGGTGATCGAGTTCCTGGTCAGCCTGCTGGAGCTGATCAGCGAGGTGGCGAAGATCATCTCTTTCTCCTTCCGATTGTTTGGGAACATCTTCGCCGGCCACGTGCTGCTGGGGATCATGATCTTCCTGCTCCCGCTCCTCGTCCCGGCGATCTTCTACGGGCTGGAGATCTTCGTCGGCCTGATCCAAGCCTTCATCTTTATGATGCTGACGATGGTCTTCATCGCCCTGGCGATGGCGGGGCATGGGGAGGAGCACTCGGAGGGCCATCACTGAATCATCTTCTCCTTGATATGGCGGGCGCGGCGGGTCGGGGTCCTTTCGGCGCCCCGCTCGCCTTTCCGAACGAGGCAGCCGCATAATAAATTCTCTGGAGGAGGTTCGACATGCTGGGGTTGATTCTCGCCCAGGAGATCCTCTCGCCGCAGAGCTTGAGCGTGCTGGGGGCCGGACTGGCGATCGGCGTGGGGGCGATCGGCCCGGGGATCGGCATTGGGATCCTCGCCAGCGGGGCCTTGCAGGCCATCGGCCGCAACCCGGAGGCTGCGCCCCAGATCCAGCTGAACATGATCCTGGCCATCGCCTTCGCGGAGGCCATCGCCATCTACGCCCTGGTTGTGGCGTTGCTGCTGAAGTTCGTGGCCTGAGGATCCACCTCGACGATTCGGGAGGCCGGCTTTGGAGGCCCTTGGGATCAACCCGATCTATCTGATCGCCCAGATCCTCAACTTCCTGCTCATCTGGTTCCTCCTGTCCCGCTTCGTCTTCCCCCGGGTGTTGAGGGCGCTGGAGGAGCGGCGGGC
>JBEPYX010000523.1:0-1593 GCA_041641155.1 Thermoflexus sp. | reverse complement strand
CGCTATCGTGATCGGGAAACCCCCATCGAGGTGCTGCTCCGGGACCTGGAGGCCAGCGGGGCGAGGGCCGCCGCGGAGGCGCAAGCCGCCGCCTTCACCCAGCAGGCCCTGGACGCGCTGGACCGCGCGGGGCTGCGGAACCCTTACGGGCAGGCGCTGTGGGAACTCGCCCAAGCATTGCTCTCTCGAGTGCGGTAGATCCCCCCAACGACCGGCCTCCCTAGGCGTGCGGCCCTTCCTTTTCCCACTTCGGAGGCAGAGCTGCAGAGGTCCCTCTCAATGGATCTGAAAACGCGTCTCAAGGCCTACGCACAGGAGCTTGGCTTCGACCTCGTGGGAGTGGCCCGGGCAGGGCCCACACCCTCCGCGGATCGGTATGAAGCGTGGGTTCGCGCGGGCCGCGCGGCCACCATGGCTTACCTCACCCGTCCCGATGCGATCGAGAAGCGGCGGGACATCCGGATCCTCTGGCCCGAGGCCCGCTCGGTGATCGTGGTCGCCATGAACTACTACACCGGCGATCATCCCCAACCGGACGGCTCGCCCCGCGGCCGGGTGGCCCGCTATGCCTGGGGGGACGACTATCACGAAGTGATGGCGGAGCGCCTCCAGGCCCTCCTGGTCTTCCTGAACCAAGAGGCTGGCCGCCCAGTGCACGGACGGATCTATGTGGACACGGGGCCGGTGTTGGAGCGCGCCTGGGCAGTACAGGCGGGATTGGGGTGGATCGGGAAGAACAGCATGCTGATCCACCCCCGCCTTGGGTCCTACCTGTTCCTCGGGGTGCTCCTGGTGGACCTGGAGCTGGAGCCCGACCCTCCCTTCCCCTTCGATCGCTGTGGGACATGTACCCGCTGCATCGAGGCGTGCCCCACCGGGTGCATCCGGCTGGACCGTACGCTGGAGGCGGAGCGCTGCCTCTCGTATCTGACCATCGAGCGGCGGGAGGGGATCCCCGAGGACCTCCGGCCAGCCTTGGGGGACTGGCTGTTCGGTTGCGACATCTGCCAGGAGGTATGTCCATGGAACCAGCGGTTCGCCCGGCCGACGGCGGAGCCCGCCTTCCAACCCCGGGAGGGAATTGCCCGGATGCTGCTGGAGGAAGTCCTGGGGATGGACGAAGACGCGTTCCGGGCTCGGTTCCGCCGCAGCGCCATCCGCCGGGCCAAGTGGCAGGGGCTGGTGCGCAACGCCCTAGTGGTCGCCGGGAACCTTCGGGCGAAGGCCCTAGGGCCTCTGGTGGCCCGATGGGCGGCCGGCGATGACCCGATGCTGCGAGCGCATGCGGCGTGGGCGATGCGACAGATGGCCGACGGCGCCGCCATCCCGGCGGAACGGGAGGAGGTTCCCTGTGTCTCAAACGGCTAATCAAAAAGAAAAATGTGCCGGCTGATGATCGGCATCGCGTTGCGGGCGTTGACAAGACGCTCGGCCATGGGATAGAATGGCTTAGGCTCTTGATGAAAATGGGGAAGCTCCCTCTTCCGGGAGGGCGCCGCTTGAATCATCCGCGATGAGGAGGAAAGCGATGACGCATATCATCACCAGCCTGTGCCTGCGGGATGGATCCTGCGCCCAGGTCTGCCCGGTGGA
>JBEPYX010000522.1:0-1599 GCA_041641155.1 Thermoflexus sp. | reverse complement strand
CAGGGGAGAGGCGGGCGCTCATCCCCGGCCGGAGCCCCTCCACCACCACCGGGACCTGCTGGAACACCTGGGTGCTGAGGATCGGCTCCACCTGAAGGCGGACCTCCACCCAGGCCGGGCTCCCGACCAGGGCCACCCCCGGAGGGAGGACCAGCGGGACCGTCGCGATCAGCTCCCCCCGCGCCTCCGAGAGATCGATGGGCTCAGTCGAGATCGAGCTGCCGATCTCCTCGAGCCGTCGGGGATCCCCGGTCAGCGTGACCGTCGGCGGATCCACCGAGATCGCCGTCAGCTGATAGCCCCGGGCGGGCTGCCCCTGGAGGGCGACGCGGACCGGCAGCTCGCGGAAGCCCAGCCGCTGCTCCACCGGGATCGTCACGATGATCTGCTCCGGGTCCACCCGCAGCGCTGGGAGCGCCTCGCCCCGGGAATCCACAGCCTCCAGCCGCACCTGGGTTTCCACCGATTGGCGCACGCCGTCGATCTGGACCTTCCCCACCGCCATCGCCGCCGTGGCCACCAGGGAGCGCGGGCCGGTCACCTGCACCTCGGAGCGCGCCGGAAGAGGAGTTCCCACCTGATAGCCTATGGCGGGCTGCCCCAGCACTTGGATGGAGACGGGAACCGCGCGGCGCTCCACCCGCTCCAGCCGGAAGCGGACTCGCGGGGGATCCACCTCAAGGATCTGGACCCCCCGCCGGCGGACCTGGACCTGCACCGGCCGCTCGTAGGTCCCTTCCTCCAGCCCCTCGACGCTCACCACGGCCTCGACATCCTGCGGGCCCACCACACCCTCTAGGGCACGCGGCATCCGCAGCCGAAGGCGGACCTGCTTCGTCGAGACGTCGAACACCACGCGATCCGAGCCCACGCCGTGGAACACCAGCGGGAGGTCGGTCAGGGTGCGCTCCACAGGCGGGTTCTCCTCCCACACGGCAGCGGCCCAAAGGGCGAACGCCAACCCGAAGGCCAACAAGACCAGGCTCCAATTCTCCCGTATCCATTTGGTCCCTTTCATCTCCGGCCTCGATCGGCAACTTGAGGCTCATCGGGCCCTGGCCGGAGGCTTGCGCCGCCTCCCAATATCTTCAGCTCCCGTGGCGGGGGAAGAACGTGATCCATACCCGCCGCCCCAGCTCCCGCAGCTCCTGGATCCACCGCTGGGCCCGCTCGACCTCCGGCGGCGGGTTGTAGAAGTTCCGCAACACCAGCTCGAGGCGCCGCGCATCCAGCCGCCGCACCATCCGTCCGTTCAGGGCCACCGAGATCGTCCCCCGTTCCTCGGAGATCACGATGGCCAAGGCGTCGCTGACCTCCGTGATTCCGATGGCCGCCCGATGGCGCAAGCCCAGCTGGGGATCCCCCAACCACCCTGTGGTCAGCGGCAGAATGCAACCGGCCGCCACCACCCGACCGTTCCGGATGATCACCGCCCCATCGTGCAGGACGGTGTTGGGCGCGAAGATCGTCATGAGCAGCTCCGGGGTCACCCGTGCGTCAAGCCGGATCCCCGTATCGATGTAGTGCTGAAGGCCAGTAGTCCGCTCCAGGACAATCAGCGCGCCGTGGCGGCGTTCGGCCAAGCGCGGGCATGCCTGC
>JBEPYX010000521.1:0-1604 GCA_041641155.1 Thermoflexus sp. | reverse complement strand
AGTGCAGTGCGACCGCTCCCCCATCCCCCCGCCGGCGGGGATCCCCAGCGCTGGGCCGAGTATTATCTCTCCCAGGAGTGGGCCCTGCTGCGGGCGGCGGTCGCGGCCTGGCGCCCACCGATCGATGAGGAAATCGGCTGCGCGGGCCTTGTGCCGGGGGAGGACCTTTGCCCGCTTGCGGCTCGCCTCCGCTCCCCGGAGGCGTTGCCGGACCTGGAGGCCCGGCTGGAGGAGTTCTTCCGGGGCGCTTTCGATTACGCGGACGCCTTCGCCCGCGCGGATCGTCTGTTGCACAGGGACCCGGCGAAGGTGCGGGCGCGGATCGCGGAGATGCTGGGGGAGGCCCGTGGGATCCTTCTCCCGCTGGAGCGGGAGGCTGCCCGCCAGCGCCTGGCCGGCGCCGCAAGCCCCGCCGATCCCCTTGAGGCAGCCTGGGATCGGGTCGAGGAGGCTCTCTTCGGCGCGTCATCGACAGCTGCGGGCAGGCCGTGAGGGGGAGAGCGGTTGTCGTGTTGGATTCGCCTCCGGATCGCCCCGGCGATCCTTGAGGGGCAGAGTATGATCGTTCATAGGAGGGCGCTGGAGCGCCCGTTCGCGCGCTGGGGACGAAGGGTGGGCGACTCCTTTCCGCCATCCCCACCGGTTCCTCCCCACCCGCAACCCCGCCGGAGGGATCCTGGAAGCCCATGCGAGGGGTGCCGCTGAGGGAACTGCTGGAAGCGACGCTGCCGCCAGGGACCCGCGTGGTCGGCGGCGGGAACGGCCTGGATCGCGAGGTGACGTGGGCCACCCTCCTCCGGACTCTCCCGGCCCGGACCGCGATCCGGCGCGGGGACCTCTTGCTCTTCTCTGTAGAGCTGCTCGCGATACGGGAGCCTCCCCTGGCCTTCCCCGCCCTGCTGGATCTCGCCGCGGAGCGCGAGGCGGCCGGCCTGGCCATCGTCGGGCCAATCCCCGAGGCCTGGGGGCCGCTGGCGGACGAGGCCGGCCTTCCCTTGCTGGCCCTGCCGGAGGGGACGAGCCTGGCGGACCTGGCGAATCAGATCGCTTGGTTCATCACCACCCGACGCGAGGCCCTCTACGAGGTTGAGCGGGAGCTTCAGCGACGGTTCCAGCGGGCCGCCCTGAGCGGCGAGGGGATCCTCTCGATCTTGCGGGTGCTGACAGAGGTCACGGGGAAGCATGTCTGGATGGAAGACCTCCAGGGGGCCCCATGGCCGGACCTCCCCGCTCCCCCGGAGTCTCCGCCTGGCCTGGCAGAGCGTCGGGCTTGGCTCCGGCGCCTTCCCGTCCGGGAGGAGGGAGAGGCGCCGGTGGCCCTCTTCGGGCCCGACGCCGCCGGGCGGGTCTGCCTCGCCGGGGCCGTGCTCCTGGATCGGCGCCCTGTAGGCGCGGTGTGCCTGCTGGGCGCCTCCGGTCAGATCTCCGAACGCGATCGCCTGGCGGTGGCCCAGGCGGCGGTGGCCTGCGGTCTGGCGCTGCTCCGGGAGCGGACGCTGTGGTCCACGGAAGCCCGGGTGCGGGGGGAGTTCCTGGCCCAGGTCCTGCGCGGGGAGCTCCCGGAGGCTGAGGCGCGCCGTCGGGCTCGCATCCTGAACGAGCCT
>JBEPYX010000520.1:0-1604 GCA_041641155.1 Thermoflexus sp. | reverse complement strand
CGGATCTGCCCCGTCGGGGAGGACAGTGGGGCGGGGCGGCTCGCCTGCAGTCCTCTTCCTCGATCTGAGGAGAAGATGGGCCAGGCCCCGGAACGCGCCCCAGGCCCCCAGCAAGGCCAGCCCGCTGATCGCGGCCAGCTCCGTGCCGGCCAGCCCGGGCGTCCAGATCTCGGGCACCCCGGCGAGGAACCCGACCCCGCTCCCGAGCAGGAGCAGTGCTCCCACGCCTTGGAGCCCGCGGGAACGGCGGAGGCCTCCCCATCGCAGGAGGAGAACCCCCAAGGCCGCCGCCCACACCGCCCCGAGATAGCCGACGACCAGATACCACGGGAGATATGCCCGCATCTCGGGGATCGCCCTCTGCCTTGCCGGTGCTGGCTTCATTATAATGAGAAGACGAGATCCATCATGGGGCTCCGCCGTGCGCCTGGACGCTATCTTGCATTTTGATCGGCTCATCGAGGTTCCCGCGCTGGCCCAGGCGGCCGAGGCGCTGGGGTTCGACGGGATCTGGACCCACGAAACGCGGCACGACCCGTTCCTTCCCCTCGCCCTGGCTGCCGAGCACACCCAGCGGATCACCCTAGGGACCGGCGTGGCCATCGCCTTCGCCCGCAGCCCGACCGCCATCGCCTACACGGTCTGGGATCTGGCCGCCGCGGCCCCGGGCCGGGTGATCCTCGGCCTGGGCACGCAGGTGAAAGCGCACATCGAGCGCCGCTTCGGGATGCCGTGGGACCCCCCGGTCCCGAAGCTTCGGGAGACTGTGGGGGCCATCCGCGCGGTCTGGGCGTGCTGGCAGCACGGCAGCCGCTTGAACTACCGGGGCCGGTTCTTCAAGCTCACCTTGATGTCCCCGTTCTTCGACCCCGGTCCGATCCCGGACCCGCATATCCCGATCGTCCTCGCCGGGGTGAACCCTCCGTTGGCCCGCCTGGCCGGCGAGGTGGGGGATGGGTTCTTCGTCCATCCCTTCCACACGCCTCGCTATCTCCGGGAGGTCCTGCTGCCCGCCATCGAGGCCGGGGCGCGCAAGGCTGGCCGGAGCCGGAGCGATCTCGTCATCGTCGGCAGCGTCTTCGTGATCACCGGCCGCAACGAAGAGGAGACGCGTCGGATGCGGGAGTTCGTCCGCGCCCAGGTGGCCTTCTACGGCTCCACCCCCTCCTACCGTCGGGTCTGGTCGTTGCACGGGTGGGAGGCGATCGGGGAGGCGCTCTCCGGCCTCGCCGCCCGGGGCCGCTGGGAGGAGATGCCCCAACAGATTCCGGATGGGGTCCTAGATGCCTTCGCCATCACCGCTCCCCCGGAGGCGGTGTGGGAGCGCCTGCAAGCCGCCTACACCGGCCTGCTGGATCGGGTGGCGCTGTATCGACCTTTCCATGTGCAGGATCGGGATCTATGGGAGAGGATCCTGAGCGGGCGGCGGTGAGCCTGGGGGCCGTCCCGGAACCGACTCGGCGGACCTCGCTGCTGCTTCGGCTGCTGGAGGAGCGGAGCCCCGCGGCCCGGGTCCTCCGGGCGCGCCCGCCGGTCCACCGGCCGCTCGAGGAGACGGTCCGGGTCCCCTTCCTGGCCATCGTCGGCCAGACCGAGATGAAGCT
>JBEPYX010000519.1:0-1606 GCA_041641155.1 Thermoflexus sp. | reverse complement strand
GGGTGGGCGCCCTGGTGATTGAGGCGACGTATCTGGAGCCGGATCGGGACCTGGCCCGGCGGCACGATCACCTCACGGCGGCGGAGGCGGCGTGGCTGGCCCGGGCCGCCGGGGTGCGGCATCTCATCCTCACCCACCTCTCGCGCCGGTATCGGGAGCGGGAGATTCGCCAGGAGGCGCAGGCCCTCTTCCCCCACGTCTGGGTGGCCCGGGATTTCGACCGCTATCGGATCCTGAAGGACGGCCGCCTGGAGGTGGAGCGGGCGGAGGCCCATGAAATCGAGGAGGAGCGCGATGTCCTTGCGGAAAGCGAGCGTGCTGGAGCTGGCCACGGCGGCCTATGAGCTGGAGGCTCGGGTCCTGCGCGGCCCGCTCCAGCGGGATGCCGAGGGCCGCTGGCGGATCGGGGAAACGGCGGTCGAGGAGTGGCTTGCTGCCGGCGAAGGCCAGGAGGTTGTTCTCATCCTGGCCTCCCTCTCGGAGGAAACGCCCATGGCCCCTCGGGTCTGCCGAACGTGCGGCCGGGAATATGTGGGTTGGGATTGCCCCCATTGCCGCGAGGTCCGCCGCCGCTTGCGCGGGCGGTGAGGGCCGTCCCCCAGTGCGGAGCCGGTCTATGGTCAAGGTGATCGCCCTGTATCGGACGCCGTCGGATGCCGCGGCCTTCGAGCGCTGGTATGTGCAGCACCTTGCTCGCATCGAGCGCATCCCCTACCTCCGCCGGGTGGAGGTCTCCCGGATCTGGGGGACGCCGGCCGGCGCCTCCCCTTTTCACTTGATGGTAGAGATGTACTTCGAGGACCGATCAGCGATGGAGGCGGCGCTGCGCTCTCCCGAGGCGATGGAGGCCTCGGCCGACCTGACGCGTTCCATGGCGGGCCAGGTGCTCGTGATGTTCGCGGAGGCCTTCGAGGAGGAGCGCCCCAGGGCGTGAGGGCCCCAAGGGTCCTCCAAGGAAGCGCTCAGGGGCCGAAGGGATCGCCTTCGCGGGCTTCCGGATGCGGGGAAGAGGAGGCCTCCGGTGACCCTGCGCGCGACTCCGGGCGCCGCCAATGTTCCCACCCCCAGCGGGCGAGGGCAGCCGGCCCGCCCATCGCGAGAAGGCCCCACAGGCTCAGGACAAGGGCCCCGACGATCTGAGCGGTGAGCTGGCCGGGATCCGCCGGGGCGCCCCAGCCCGGCACCCCCACGATGCCCAGGCCGGAGATCCCCATGAAGGCCTGCTTCCCCACACCGTTCCACCCGGCACCGGCCCGCCCATCGGCCAGGATCCCCACCGCCAGCAACCCGAGGACCCCGGCGAGCCCGTAGAGCAGCGCCAGGCTCTGCGCCGTGAACCCCCATCGGCGCAGGGCGTAGGCCATCGCCGGCGTGGCGAGGCCCATCCCCAGTCCCCATCCCCAGGCCTGCCACGGGCCCGTGAAGGGCGCAGCGCTCATCCCCGCGATCCATCCCACCCCCATCGCCCGCATGATCATCAGCGGATCCACCGCCCCCGCCACCAGTCCGGTATACAGCCCTGCCCCCAGGGCTGCCCCGAGGACCACCAGCCACGCATGGTAGGCCAGCTGCACGGAATCCACGGGCGGCCGGGATCCGGCGAGGG
>JBEPYX010000518.1:0-1613 GCA_041641155.1 Thermoflexus sp. | reverse complement strand
GGGCTCTCCTTCAGCGGGCTGCTTTCCCCCCAGGAGGCGTTCAGCGGGTTCAGCCGCTCCGCCGTCATCGCTTTGATGGCCCTGTTCATCCTCACCGCCGGCCTCAACCGGACCGGAGTCTCCCAGATCCTGGGCGAGCGGATCAGCCGCTGGGCTGGCGGGTCCCCCACCCGCCTGGTGGCGGGGATGACGGTGCTGTCTGCCCTGCTTTCGCTGATGATGAATAGCATAACCGCGGCGGCGGTGGTGACGCCCCTGGCCATCCAAGGGGCACGGCGGATCGGCCTGGCGCCCTCCCGGATCCTGATCCCCGTCGCCTACGGCGCGCTGCTGGGTGGTATGCCCACGCTCTTCACCACCGCCAACCTCCTCCTCAGCGGGCTGCTGCGGGAGAGCGAGGGGCGTGGCCTGACCATGCTGGATTTCTTCATCGTCGGGCTCCCCCCCGCGGCCCTCGGCCTCGCCTGGGTGATCCAGGTCACCTGGCGGAGCCTGCCGGAGCGCTCCCCCGCCGGGCAGCTGATGCGCCTGTATCGGCTGAACCGGGAGCTGGCCGAGCTCTACGGCCTGAAGGATGGGCTGATCGAGCTGCTGGTGGGGCCCGACTCCCCGCTGTCTGGGGCTTCCCTGGGGCAGAGCGAACTGGGGTCCCGCCACCAGCTCATGGTAGTGGGGATCCGGCGGAAGGGGCGGCTTATTCTCTCTCCGTCCAGCACGGAGGCGCTGCAACCGGGGGATGTGCTCCTGGTCGCGGCGGGAACCTCCGGGGAGGGAGGTCTGGAGGAGACGATCCGAACCCTCCGGCTCCGCAGGCTTCCCCGCCCGGTCCCTTCCGAGATCTTGGGGGCCGGCGAGGTGGGGCTGACGGAGCTCCTCCTCTCCCCCCACACGACCCTGGTCGGCAAGACCCTGCGGGAGCTGCGGTTCCGGGAGCGATACGGCCTTCAGGTCCTGGCCATCTGGCGGGAGGGGCATCCGATCCGGGCGAGGCTGGCCGACGAGCGCCTGCGCTTCGGGGATGCCCTGCTGGTGTATGGGCCTTGGGAGCGCATCCGGAGCCTCCAGGGCGATCCGGAATTCATCGTCCTCCAGGCCGATGGGGAGCCCCTGCGGACCTCCCGCCGGCTTCCGGCGATCGGGATCATGCTGGGGGTGATCCTGGCCTCCGTCCTGACCTCGCGATCCATAGCGGAGGTCGCCATGGCCGGGGCGGTGCTGATGGTCCTGACCGGCTGCCTAACCATGGACGAGGCGTATCGGGCCATCGAGTGGCCGACGGTGTTCATGGTCGCCGGGCTGCTCCCCCTCTCCATCGCGATCTCCCGCGCGGGGGCGGCGGAGGCCTTAGGGGGCATGCTGCTTCGGTGGGTAGGCGGGGCCTCGCCGTGGGTCGGGGTGCTCGTGTTCACGGGGGTGGCGGCGGCGCTCACCCAGGTGCTCTCCGCCTCGGTCACCGCTGTGGTCTGGGGGCCGATCGCCCTGCGGGCGGCCGCCCTCCTGGGGATCCCGCCCCATGCGATGGGGCTGGCGGTAGCCCTGGCCACCTCGGCCGCCTTCCTCACACCGATGGCCCACCCCGCCAACGCCCTCGTGATGGGCGCCGGGGGTTACCG
>JBEPYX010000517.1:0-1621 GCA_041641155.1 Thermoflexus sp. | reverse complement strand
TCATGGTGTCCAGGATGGCGGGGGCCATCTGGCTGGCGACGAAGCGCTTCCAGATCAACTCGTACAGGCGATACTGGTCGCGGTCCAGGTAAGGTTTCACCGACTCCGGCGTCCGAAAGACGGAGGTAGGCCGGATGGCCTCGTGGGCCTCCTGGGCGATGCGGGCCCGGGTCTTATAAACGGGGGGCTCGGGTGGGAGCAGGTGCTCCCCGTAGGCTTGGGCGATGAAGCGCCGTGCCTCCTCCTGGGCGAGGGGGGAGATCTGGGTCGAGTCGGTGCGCATGTAAGTGATGAGGCCGACCGCGCCCTCCTCCCCCAGGGGCAGGCCTTCGTAGAGCTGCTGGGCCACGGCCATGGTGCGCCGGGCGGTGAAGCCCAGGCGGCGGGAGGCCTCCTGCTGCATCGTGCTGGTGGTGAAGGGCGCCGCCGGCCGCCGTCGCCGCTCGCCTTTCTTCACGCTGACCACTACGTAGACAGCGTCCTCCAGCTCTGTGACCAGCGGGCGCACCTGCTCCTCATTCTTAAGTGACGGCTCCGCCCCCAGGTAGCGGACCAGCCGGGCGCGGAAGGTCCGCTCCTCGTCGAGCTTGCTCAGCTCCACCGCGATGGTCCAGTACTCCTCGGGGACGAAGGCCTGGATCTCCCGTTCCCGCTCTACGATCAGGCGCAGCGCCACCGATTGCACGCGCCCGGCCGAGAGGCGCCCGCGGACCTTCTCCCACAGCAGGGGGCTCAGCTTGTAGCCCACCAGCCGGTCGAGGATGCGGCGGGCCTGCTGGGCGTTCACCAGTTGCATGTCAATGCCGCGGGGGTGGGCGAAGGCCTCTCGGATGGCCGGCTCGGTGATCTCGTGGAAGACCACGCGCCGCAGCTTGGAGGTCGGGATGTTCGCCACCTCCGTGAGGTGCCAAGCGATGGCTTCCCCCTCTCGATCGGGGTCTGTGGCTAGGTAGACCTCGGCGGCCTCCTTCACCGCCTCCCGCAGCTCCCGCACTACCGCCTGCTTCTCTTTCGGCACCCGGTAGGTCGGCTTGAAACCGTTCTCGATATCCACTGCCAGCTGGGATTTGAGAAGGTCCCGCACGTGGCCGATGGAGGCCTTCACGACGAAGCCCCGGCCCAGGATGCGCCCCACGGTACGGGCCTTCGCTGGGGATTCCACGATGACCAGCCGCGTTCCTTTCTCCGTCATCTCCTTCCCTCCGGCAGCCGTGACGGGCTTCCTCCCCATGGGCCGTCCTACGGGCTCACAGGTATTCCCGGCGTCCTTCCCGTTTCAACGCCTCCACCAGGAGGCGGACGTCCTGGGCCCGCTCGCGGCGACAGATCAGGAGGACGTCCTCAGTGTCCACGATGATGAGGTCCTGGACACCCAGGGTGGCGACCAGCCGGCCGTTCCCGAAGATCAGCGAGCTCGAGGTGTCCAGCCCCAGGTGCTCCGTTCCCAGGACCACGTTGCTCTGGTCGTCGGTGGCGAGGATGTCGAGCAGCGCCGCCCAGCTTCCGATGTCATCCCAGCCGAACTCGGCGGGGATCACGGCGACCTCTTGCGCCCGCTCCATCACGCCGTAATCGATGCTGATGTTGGGCATCTCCGGCCAGATCCGGCGCATGGCCGCCG
>JBEPYX010000516.1:0-1629 GCA_041641155.1 Thermoflexus sp. | reverse complement strand
CTGCTCCTGGTGGTGGAGAAAGATCCGGCCCGGCCGCTCTCGGAAGAGCAGCGGGAGCGGCTCCGCCAGCGCCGGATCCGGGAGCAGCTGCAGGCATGGCGCGCCGAGGCCCACGTGGAGATCTTCCTCCCTTTGCCCGCGGAGCAGAGCGCCCCCTAGGCGCTTGCCGGGATGGTCCGGCGCCGACGGTCGATGGATGAGGCGCCCGCCGCGTGGCCCACAGACGTCAGGAAGGGAAGCGGGATGGGCACGCTCTATGTGGTCGGCACGCCGATCGGGAACCTGGAAGACATCACCCTGAGGGCCTTGCGGGTGTTGCGGGAGTGCGCGCTGATCGCCGCGGAGGATACACGCCGCGCCCGCATCCTTCTGGAGCATTACGGGATCCATACGCCCACGCTCAGTTATTTCGAGCACAACGAGCCGGCCCGCATCCCCAAGATCCTGGAAGCCCTGTCCCGCGGGGACGTGGCCCTGATTTCTGAGGCCGGGATGCCGGGCCTCTCAGATCCCGGTTACGCCTTGATCCGGGCCGCCCTGGAGCAGGGGTTCCCGGTGGTCCCCGTCCCTGGGCCTTCCGCCCCGGTGACAGCCCTCGTGGTCTCCGGCCTCCCGGCGGATCGGTTCGTGTTCCTGGGGTTCCTGCCCCGCAAGGCGGGGGAGCGCCGGCGGCTGCTCGCCGCGGCGGCTCCGCTCCCCTGGACCCTGGTGGCCTTCGAGGCCCCCCATCGCCTGCGGGAATCCCTCGAAGACATCCTGGAGGTCCTGGGGGATCGCCCGATGGCGGCCGCCCGGGAGCTGACCAAGATCCACGAGGAGGTCCGCCGGGGCACCGTGCGGGAGATCCTGGAGCACTTCCGCCGCGTGGAGCCCCGCGGGGAGTTCACGCTGGTGATCGCAGGGGCGCCCGAGGCGGAGGCGATGTGGGAAGAGGAGGAGGTGCGGCGCCGCCTTCAGGAGCTGCTCGCGGCGGGCCAGCCTCCTGCCCGCGCGGCCCGCGAGGTGGCCCGTGCCTCCGGATGGCCCCGCCAGGTCCTCTACCGCCTTGCCTTGGAGATCCAGCAAGGGGAGGGGCCATAAGGGCACGCCTCCCCATCCTCGGAGCGCTGGGATGCCACCGGCGTCTTCCCAACCAGGTCGGATGATCCGCCTGCTGCTGCTCTCAGAGATCCTCTGGGCCATGGGGGAAGGCCTCTTCTTCTATCTGCTCCCGGTGTATGTGCAGGAATTGGGGGCGACCCCGCCGCAGGTCGGGCTGGTCCTCGGGGTTGGGGAGCTGGCCCTGGCCCTGCTCTACCTCCCGGCGGGCTGGGCAGCCGATCGCCTGCGGTATAAGCCGCTGATGCTAGGGGGATGGATCGCCGGCCTGATCGGGGCGCTGGGGATGGCCGCTGCGGCTGACTGGCGGGCGCTGATCCCGAGCCTGACGCTGTATCTGATGTCGGGCTACTGCCTGCCGATCATCCAGGCCTACGTGGCCCGCATGGCCGGCCCGATCCCCCTGGAGCGCGCCTTCCCCCTGCTGAGCGCCGGCTACGCCCTGGGCGGGCTGCTCATGCCCGCCCTGGGGGGATGGCTGGCCCAGCGCTGGGGGATGCGCCGCTTGCTCCAGGCGGGCGCAGCCCTCTT
>JBEPYX010000515.1:0-1629 GCA_041641155.1 Thermoflexus sp. | reverse complement strand
AAGGAGTTCGACGACTACATCGCCAACCCCAAGGACAACTCCTACCGCAGCCTGCACACGGCGGTGATGCTGGAGGACGGCAAGACGCTGGAGGTGCAGATCCGCACCTGGGAAATGCACTGGGAGGCCGAATACGGCATCGCCGCCCACTGGATCTACAAGGAGCAGGTCGCCAAGCGCGACCTGGCCTTCGAGAAGAAGGTGGCCTGGCTGCGCTCGCTGATGGAGTGGCGCCACGAGGTGACCTCGGCCAAGGAGTTCGTCGAATCCCTCAAGACGGACGTCTTCGAGGACCGGATCTACGTGTTCACCCCGAAGGGGGACGTGATCGATCTGCCCCGGGGGAGCACGCCCATCGATTTCGCCTATCACATCCACACCGAGTTGGGGCATCGCTGCCGCGGCGCGCGGGTGAACGGCAAATGGGTCCCCCTGAACTACGTCCTCCAAATGGGGGACCAGGTGGAGATCATCCCGGCCAAGCAGGGCGGCCCCAGCCGGGACTGGCTGGATCCGGCCAAGGGGTATGTGAAGACCTCCCGCGCCCGCCAGAAGATCCGGCAGTGGTTCAAGCAGCAGGGCCGGGCCGAGAACATCCACCACGGCCGGGAGATCCTGGCCCAGGAGATCCGGCGCCTCGGCGTCCCCCTCTCCGTCGACGAGGCGGCGCGGCGGCTCTACGGGGAGTTCGGCTACAAGGAGCCGGAGGATCTGCTGGCGGCCATCGGCTGGGGCGACGTCTCCCCGGAGCAACTGGCGCCCCGCCTGATCCGGCTGGAGGAGGAACGGCGCCGGGAGGAGCAGAAGGCCGCGCCGGAGCTCCCCCTCCCCGCCGAGCGCTACGACGCCTCCCGGCCAGTCCTGGTGGAGAACAACCCCCAGGGCCTCCTGATGCAGCTGGCCCGCTGCTGCAACCCGGTGCCTGGGGATGAGGTGATCGGATACATCACCCGCAACCGCGGGATCACCATCCACCGCCGGAACTGCCCCAATATCCTGAACGTGCGCACCCCGGAGCGGTTGATCGAGGTGCAGTTCCCAGCAGGCGAGAAGGGCTACCCGGTCGAGGTCGAGATCGTGGCCATCGATCGGGTCGGCCTGCTGCATGAGATCAGCGGGGTCCTGAAGGACGAGCAGATCAACATCGCTCGCATCCAAGTGGACACCCGAAACGGCTTCGCTGTCTTCCAGGCCACCCTCGAAGTCCGCTCCGCGGCCCAGTTGCATCGGGCCCTGGCCCGCATCGAGCAGATCCCCAACGTCCGCGAGGCCCACCGGCGGCGGTGACCGTCCCGGGATTCATCGTCATTTCTTTCGAAGATCCATTCCGATCCGCTTTATAGTTCAGTTGCCGCGGGAACTCCCTCCAGGCGGCCTGGGAGATCGCCCTCGAGCGCCAAAAGCCACGCCTCCGCCGCCGCACCCGCCCCTTCACCGCAAGATCCTCCACCCCCGCCGGGGCTGGGGAAATGGAGCCGTTCCGGAGGCCATTCATAGCACCGGTGAAGGCCTTGAAACGGAAAAGCCCTAGGAAGAGCCAGGGCTTTTCAAAATTCCAACCATGGCATCGTGAGGATCAAACCGATGGGCTCGGGGTGTTCTCCCAGGGCTCGCCAGCCATCCGGAACA
>JBEPYX010000514.1:0-1635 GCA_041641155.1 Thermoflexus sp. | reverse complement strand
ACTGGCGGGCGATCTGCTCGAAGGCCGCATAGAGGCTCCCACCGGCCTGCAGGGTGCGGGCGATGACGAGCAGGGCGTCCGCCAGCTGGTTCTCTAGACGCTGCCGTCGCACCTCCCGGCGGTGGCGCAGGAACAGAAAGGGTAACGCCCCGCCGACGAGGATCCCCAGCAGGGTGAAGCCCGGCAGCCGGTAGATCTGATGGCCGACCCAGGCGCCCAGGGCCATCAGCCCCAGGGTCAGCCCGATCCACTCTGCGGGATGCCAGGGGAGATCGGCCTCCCGGAGCATGCGGCGGAGGCGGCGCCCAACCTCCCGCTCGAGCCCTTGGAACTGCATCCAACAGGTGGCCAGGGCGCGGCGGAGGGCTCCGGCCTGGCCCGGGGTCCCCTCTAGGCTCCATCTCCGTGATGGGAGCGGAGGCCCCTCGCTTGGGATCATCCCTTCGAACGCCGCTGGCGGGTCCTCCTCTGTCTCCTCCAGGCGGAGGAGCCACCCAGCCAGCAGCAGCCCCGCGATCCCTAACCCGAGCCCCAGGACCAGCACCACGCCGGTCATCGCTGCAGCTCCACCCGCGCGACGGCCACCGGACAGACCATCGGATCGAAGGTCCAATTGAGGCGCAGGCTGCCGAGGAGGCGCGGACCGCCGAGGACGAGGGATTTCCCATAGATCGCGCCGCGGTTGGATTGGGCCATGTGACTGACGGAGAGGGCCACCGGCCCCCCGTTCGCCAGGATCAGCCCTTGCCCCTCGAAGGTTGAGGTGGTGATGGTGATCGCCTGCCCGGCGACGAGCAGGGGCGCCCCGTGCTGGGGGTCGTCCAGCGCGGGCCGGAGCTCATACCGGTTGGAGTCGGTCAGGAGCAACGATCCGGTGGCCGCCAGGGTAACCGTGGCCCGGATCGGCCCGAGCCCCCGGCTGCGGAGGACCTGCGCATCCCCTTCCAGGTAATACAGACCGTCCTGTAAACGGACCCGTTGGGCTGTGATACAATCGCCCGGTCGGGGCCGCGTCCTCTCCGTGACATCCAGCACGATCGGCTGGCGGGGGTCCGCCGGGCGGATGCAGTAGCGGTTCCCCCCGTAAGCGTTCCAGAGCGCCCCGCCGGGAGCGAAGTCGCCCACCGCATAGAGGGGCGGCAGGGGCTGGAAGGGGGCCTGGACCCGCCCGCCGGTGCACTGCACCCCCCAGGCGATGTCGGCCGTCCCGCCGTATTCGCAGGGCCCCTGGATCGTGCCGGACCACCGGAGGGTGAGATCGCCTCCCGCGTGGACGCCGCCGGATTCTACCTGGAGGAGGAAAAATTCCGCTCGGAGGTTGTTCTCGGCGAAGAGGGCAAAGGCGCAGGCCGGGACCACATGATAAACCGCCGTCGCCAGGGCTTGGACCTCCATAGGATCGAACCCGAAGACGCCGGCGAAGAAGGCGTCGAAGCGGTTGATCACTGTGACCTGAACCCCCCGGGCGTCCCTGGGGATGGACCCGGCGGGCAGGGGCGCGATAGGGCTCCCGTTTTCGTCCACATACTCCGCCGTGAAGCGGTTGGGCTGGCCGTCTACGTTGAAGGCTCCGTGAGCGTTGATGGCCTCCTGGAGGGTGGCCAGGAGATCGGCCTCGCTCCCGCCTTGGCGTCG
>JBEPYX010000513.1:0-1637 GCA_041641155.1 Thermoflexus sp. | reverse complement strand
TGGCATCATCGGCACCGTGATCAGTTTGATCAACATGATGCAGAAGCTGGACGACCCCTCGAAGCTCGGCCACATGCTGGCCGCGGCTTTCATCGCCACCCTGTACGGCGTAGCGCTGGCGAACCTGGTGTTCCTGCCGCTCGCCAACAAGCTCCGGGCCCGCTCCCAGGAGGAAGTCCTACTGCGGCAGGTGGTGCTGGAGGGCGTGCTGGCCATCCAGGCGGGAGAGAACCCGCGGGTGATCGAGGAGAAGCTGAGAGCCTTCCTGCCTCCTGCCTTGCGGGCCAAGGTGAGCCGGGAGGCGGCCCTGGGGACCGGGGCGACGCCGGCGGCTTCGCCCGCGGTGAGCCCCCGGTGAGCCGGCGCCGGCGCGAGTCGGACGGCTCGGGGGGTCACGGCCACGGGGGTGGCATGGAGCGCTGGCTGGTGACCTACGCCGATCTGATCACCCTCCTCATGGCGTACTTCATCATGGTTTACTCCCTCTCCCAATTGGACCTGGCTAAGTTTCGCCGCGTGGTGGCGGGGTTCCGGGCGGCCACCGGCTCCTTCGGTGTGCTGTCGGGATCGGCGGGGATCCTGGAGGGTGGCAGTGGGGTGCTGGAGGGGGAGGCGCCCCAACCCACGCCCAGCGCGGATGCGACTCAGCTCCTCCTCGAGCAGGTCGCATCGGGGATCCAGCGGACCGTACTGGCTGGCGGACTTGGATCCGAGGTGGAAGTGCGGGTGACCCCCGAGGGGGTGCGGGTGTCCATGGCGGGGCCGCTTTTGTTCGACACCGCCAGCGCAGAGCTACGACCGCAGGCGGATCCCGTACTGCGGGCGGTGGCCCAAGTGCTGCGCAACCGGCCGGATCTCCAGGTGCGGGTGGAAGGCCACGCGGATAGCCGACCCATCCGGACCCTCCGCTTCCCCTCCAACTGGGAATTGAGCAGCGCCCGCGCCGCGGCGGTGGCCCGTCGGCTCATGGCCATTTCGGGCGCCGAAGGCACCCAGTTCACCATCGTGGGCTACGGTGACTCCAGGCCCGCCCGCCCTGGGGACGACCCCCACAGCCTCGCCCTGAACCGCCGGGTGGAGATCATCCTGTTGCGGCCATAACGACCCTTCTCCGGCACGGAAGTTGCAGGTCTCCAGCCGCGCGGAGGCGAGACGGATGGAGCGACCGGCGCGCGAACGGGGGGCCGGGAAGCTGGGGATCGTGGCGCTCGCACTGGCCCTGGTGGTCGGAGCGGCGGCAGGGGGCGTGCTTCTGGGCCGGCCGAAGCAGGCGACACCCAAGGCGCACAAGGTGCATCCCGTGGTCGTCCCCCTGGGGAGCTTCGTGGTGAACCTAGATCCGTCAGATGGCTTCCGGTACCTCAAGGCAACGGTGGCGCTGCGGGTGCACGGCCCCGGGAGCGGCGAGGCACTGAAGGAGGTCGTGGCGGAGGAGAAGTACCGCTGGCAGGACGCGGTGGTTCGGCACCTCACGGGCCGACGCTACTCGGAGATCCGAACGCCTCAGGGACGGGAGAGACTCGAGCGGGAGCTCGTGGAGCGCCTGAACCAGGGCGCAAAGGGGCCCCTGCGGGTGGACGGCGTGTACTTTTCCGAACTGGTGGCCCAATGAGCGGCGAGCTTCTCTCCCAACAAGA
>JBEPYX010000512.1:0-1642 GCA_041641155.1 Thermoflexus sp. | reverse complement strand
CGTCAGAGCAAGCCGATGTCTTCTTTCAGTCGAAAACGGCCAGCCGTGGGCCGCACATCTCCGCCGGCCGACTCCATTCGGCGCCCCGCTGGCGATCAACGGGAGGAGGGGGGCAGGAGGTGGCGTAGGATGGGCAGGAGCTTGTCCACCAGCCCGCCCAGGTGTCGGGTCTGCACCCACAGCCGTGCGGGCCCCTCCACCTCCACGACCAACCCTTCCCCGCCCAGCAGGGTAGACTTCACCCCTCCGAAGGGGCGGACACGGAAGCGAGCTTGCTCATCCATGGCCACGAAGGGGAAATTGTCCACAGCGTGAGAGGAAAGGTAACACAAGGAGCTCGAATCCGCTAGCCCGATGCCTCTACTATGGGCGGCGCTCGGGGAGGACCCTCGCGCGAGGCGCATGGACCGGGAGGCGTGGAGGGCGATGGCGCCCGAAGGGGTACGCGAAGGGGATCGAACGGATCGGCCGCCCGGCCCACACGTGGGCCTCGGCCCAAATGTATTTCAGCAACAGGGGAAGGACCCCCTCCTCCTCCACCCGACGGGTGGACACCGCGATCCGGACGGTGGTCAGCACCCCGAAACGGCCGCGGCGGGACGCCCGCTGCACGTAATCGTGATCCTCCGCCAGCACCAGGGTTTCATCGAACCCCCCGATGGCCTCGTGGAGGGCGCGGCGGATCAGGATGCAGAACCCCGGCGCGCGCGGGGAAACCCGTTGCAGCGCCAGGAGGTAGCCGTTGGCCACTTCGTGGAACACCCGGTCCGTCGGCCGCGGGCTCAGAGGCTCCATCAGGCAGGTCGCGACATCCAGGCCCCGCGCTTCGATCTCCCCCATGGCCTTTTCCAAGAAGTCCGGCCGAGGGACGACGTCGGCGTCCAGGAAGACCAGCCAGGTCCCCCGTGCGGCCCGCGCCCCGGCGTTCCGGCCGGCCGCCGGCCGTCCCCCCGGCACCACGCGCGCGCCCCAAGCCTGGGCGATCTCCACCGTCCCATCTACCGAGCCGGCATCGGCCACGATCACCTCGTCGGGCCGTTGGGTCTGGCACGCCAGGGCCTCCAGGAGGCACGGCAGATAGGCCGCCTCGTTCAGCGTCGGGATGATCACGCTGATCATCGCCGCTCACCTCCCGAGGGGCTCATCCGGCGCCCCCCGTCCCGTGCAACACCTGATGGGCGAACCGGGAGAGCCGGCGCCGATCCAGCGGATCCAGACGGTCCCACTGCTCCTGGAACCACCGGATCCGGTTCATCAGCGCCCGGATCTGGGCAGGGTCCGGACGGCTCAAGGCCACCAGGGCGGCGCCGAGCCCCGCCAGGGCGCCCAAATCCAGCGCCCAGCCCCGGGGGAGGGGGAAGGCCTGCCCCTGCTGCCTCCGGAGTATGCGGAACACCAACATCAGCCCCGCGGCCATGCGGGCCATCCCTTCGGATGCCGATTCCTCCATCGAGCTGGAGAGTAGCCACTGAAGGATCGCCTGAGGATCCATGGCATCCGACAGCCCCCGCAGCTCCCGCAGCAGCCGCGCCCGGGTGCTCCGCCACACCTCGGCCTCCCACACGCGACGGAGCGCGCGCGACGCCTGGGCCGTGGGCCGGAAGACCACGCGGGGCCGGCCCGGGCCCGCCCGGCTCTCGTA
>JBEPYX010000511.1:0-1645 GCA_041641155.1 Thermoflexus sp. | reverse complement strand
TGATCGGCGCCACCGGCGCGCTGGAGGCGATCTTCTGCGTGATGGCCATCCGCGAGGGGATCATCCCCCCGACGATCAACCTCCAGAACCCGGATCCAGAGTGTGACCTCGACTACGTGCCCAACGTCGCCCGGCGCAAGGAGGTCCGCATCGCCATCACCAACGCCTTCGGCTTCGGCGGCCACAACAGTGTGCTGGTGCTGCGGCACTGGGACGGGCGATAGCGTCCCGCGGCAGGAGCGGGGGGCGGGGCCGCTTTATCGGGGGAACGGTGCGGCGGGGACGAAGCGCCCCCATCCGGGGCTCCCCCGGAATGCCCCCTCCTCCACCACCACCTGGCCGCGGACCATCACCATGCGCACCCGCCCTCGCACCCGCCATCCCTCATAAGGGGTATAGCCGGCCACGTGGTGCAGTCGGGCGGCGGAGATCGTCTCCTCCGGCTCGGGGTCGTAGAGGACCAGATCGGCGTCCGCGCCGGGCTGCAACGTCCCCTTGCGGGGGTAAAGCCCGAAGAGCCGGGCCGGGTTCGTGGCGCACAGGCGCACGAGGTCCGGCCACCCGATGCGGCCCTCGACGACGCCGAAGGTGTAAAGGAGGGGCAGCATGGTCTCCAGGCCCGGGAGCCCCCCGGGGGTGGTGAGGAACGATCCGGTGGCCGTCTTCTGGCGGAGCGCGTAATCGCAGTGGTCCGTCCCGATGGCGGCGATCCAGCCCTGGTGCAGCCGCTCCCACAGCCCGGCCCGCTCGGCCGCCGGGCGGAGGGGCGGTTGGAGGATATACCACTCCGGGTGGGGGCCCCCGTAGGCGTTTTCGTCCAGGAGGAGATACTGGGGGCAGGTCTCGGCGAAGGCGGGCTGGCCGCGCTGGGCGGCCTCGTGGATCAGGTCAACGGCGCGGGCGGTGGAGCAGTGGACGATGTAGACAGGGGCGCGGGCCTCGGCAGCCAGGAACAGGACCCGGTGCACCGCCTCGACCTCGGCGATCGGCGGGCGCGAGCGGCCGTGCTCCCGTAGGGTGGTTCGCCCCTCCGCCTTCAAGCGTTCGGTGGCCTCCGTCACGATGGCGTCGTTCTCGCAATGGACCATGGTCAGCAGCCCGGCGGCGCCGGCCGCCTGCATCACGCGCAGGAGGGTGGCGTCGTCAGCGTAGTAGTTGGGGCGATAGGTGGTATACAGCTTGATGCCGGCCACGCCGTGGGCGGTCAGCTTCCCCAGCTCCCCCTCCTTCCCCGGGGGCAGATCGGTCACCATCATGTGGAGGGCGTAATCCACCACCGCTTTCTCCCGGGCCTCCTCCAAGCGGGCTTCCAGGGCCTCCTCGAAGGTCTGCCCGCGGAACTGGGTGGCGAAATCCACCACCGTAGTTACCCCGCCGAAGGCCGCCGCCCGGGTGCCGATGAACCAGTCGTCGTCCGTGCGGTAGATCCCGGTGTCCAGGGCGATGTGAACGTGGGGATCCACCAGGCCGGGGAGCACCATGCATCCTTCCGCGTCCACGACGGGCTCGCCGGGATAGGGGGCGAGGTCTCCGATGGCCGCGATCCGCTCCCCCTCCACGCGGATGTTCGCCCGCAGCATCCCTTCGGCGGTCACCAGCGTCCCGTTCCGGATGAGCATCGGCGCCTCCTATGGGGGATGGCATC
>JBEPYX010000510.1:0-1656 GCA_041641155.1 Thermoflexus sp. | reverse complement strand
GGTGGGGCCCATCCGGATCGTGAAGCTGGAGCGGCGGGGGAGCGAGACGCGGGTGAGCTTCCTCTGCGGCTGGCGGGCGCTCCGGGATGATCGAAACCAGCGCCGGCTGCTCGCCGAAGCCGCGGGGACCCTCGGTGTGGGCGAGGCAGCGCTGCCCGAGGCCATCCGGGCCCTCCAGCGTGACCTGAAAGAGACCCGCCGATCCCTCAAGGCGCTGGAGGATCTCTACCTGGATCTCGCCCTCCCGGCGCTGGAGGCCGCAGCGCGATCGGCTCCCTTCGGGGAGATCCTCACCCGGGTGTGGCCTCAGCTCCCGCCCGGCCTCCTCTCCCGGTTGGCCCGACGGCTGAGCGAGGGTCGTCCGCGCTTGGTGATCCTGGCGGCAGGGGGAGCGGAAGGTCTCCTCGTCGTGGCATGTGGGCCCGGGGTCCCCCTGGACGCCCGTGAGGTCCTGCAGCGCCT
Organism: Thermoflexus sp.; assembly: GCA_041641155.1. Classification (GTDB taxonomy): domain Bacteria; phylum Chloroflexota; class Anaerolineae; order Thermoflexales; family Thermoflexaceae; genus Thermoflexus. The sequence goes on along the minus strand of JBEPYX010000510.1, from coordinate 1,194 downwards.
GCTTCAGCGGCTGGGGCGGGGGGGTGGAGGGGGCCGGCCCGACTACGCCCAGGCCCCGCTGGCCGAGGCGGATCCCCGAGCCCTCCAGGCGGCCTTGGAGGAGGGGCTCGCCTGAGCAGCAAGCCGATGCGCCTACCCCCGGAGGCGTTGAAGGCGCGCCACCGCCTCCCGCAGGGTTTCCTCCCGCTTGCAGAAGGCGAACCGAACCTGGGTGCGGCCCCGCTCGGGATGGGCGTAGAAGCTGGAGCCGGGGACGACGGCCACGCCGATCTCCCGGACCAGCCGCATGGCGAAGGACACATCGTCCTCCGCACCGAAAGCTCGGAAGTCGGTCATCACGTAGTAAGCCCCCTGAGGCCGCCAGACCTCAAACCCCAACGCCTCCAGGCCTTCCACCAGCAGGCGCCGGCGCCGGTCGTAATCCGCCCGCATCTGCTCGTAGTAGGCCATGGGGAGTTGTAGGGCCACGACCCCCGCCTCCTGGAGCGGGGCCGGCGCGCCGACGGTGAGGAAGTCGTGGACCTTGCGGATGGCGTTGGTGAGGTCCTCCGGGGCGATGCACCACCCGATGCGCCACCCCGTCACCGCATAGGACTTCGACATCCCGCTGATGGTGACCGTCCGCTCCCACATCCCGGGGAGGGTGGCGATGGGGATGTGGCGATGGCCATCGTAGAGGATATGTTCGTAGATCTCGTCAGTGATGGCGTAGACGTCATAGCGTTGGCACAGCTCCGCGATCCAGCGGAGCTCCTCCTCGGAAAACACGTGGCCGGTCGGGTTGTGGGGCGTGTTGAGGATGATCGCCCGGGTCCGGTTCGAGAAGGCCCGCCGCAGCTCCTCCGGATCGAAGGTCCACTCAGGCGGGCGCAGGGGGACGTAGACCGGCTTCGCCCCGCTGATCCATGTGTCGGGGCCGTAGTTCTCGTAAAAGGGTTCGAAGATGATGACCTCGTCGCCCGGGTTCAGGAGGGCGAGCAGGGTGGCGATCATGCATTCGGTGGCCCCACAGCACACGGTGATGTGGCGCTCCGGATCAACCTCCATCTCGTAGAAGCGGCGATATTTCTCGGCGATCGCCTCCCGGAGCCGCGGGCTCCCCCAGGTGATGGCGTATTGATTGTAGTCCTCCCGGATCGCGCGGACCGCCGCCTCTTTCAGCGGCTCCGGGGCGGGGAAATCCGGGAACCCCTG
>JBEPYX010000509.1:0-1658 GCA_041641155.1 Thermoflexus sp. | reverse complement strand
CCCCACATCGCCCCCGCCCATCAGCAATCGGTTGTCCGGCGTCAAGCGGTAGTAATGCACCAAGTTGCGGGCGTCCTCGATCCCCTGTCGGTTCCGCCAGCCGATGGGCCCCAGCCGCTCCGGCGAGAGCGGCTCCGTCACCACAATATAGGTGAACGCCGGGGCCTGCTTGCGCCGGAGGGGCGGGAGCAGATGGGAATACGCGTTCGTCGCGAACACGATCTTCCCCGCCCGCACCGTCCCCTGCGGGGTGCGCAGGAGGAATCCATGCGGGCTGCGCTCCACGGATAGAACGGGGGTTCCTTCGTAGATCACGGCTCCCACGGCTTCGGCAGCCCGCTTCAGGCCCCGGACGTATTTCGCGGGGTTCAGAAGGGCGCAGCGGGGCTCCCACCATGCCCCGCGATACAGGGGGGAGTTCACCTGCTCCCGCACCGCCGCCGCGTCCAGCCACTGGATCCCGGTCAGCCCCAGGCGGTGGGCGAGCTCGATCTCCTTCCGGATCCGCCGCACGTAGGCGGGGGAAGTGGCCACCCGCAGGAACCCCGGCCGTTCGTAATCGCAGTCGATGCGGAACCGGGCCACCAGCTCCCCCACGTAGTCCACGGCCCGCTCCATATAATGGTGGGCCTCCGCGGCGGCTTGGCGGCCGAAGCGCAGGGCCGTGAGGGAGAGGGTAAGGCCGAAGAGGGTCATGGCGAACCCTGCGTTGCGCCCGCTGGCCCCATACCCCACGAACTCCCGCTCCAGCACCACCACCTTCAGGCCGGGCTCTGCCTCTTTCAGATGCAACGCCGCAGAGAGGCCCGTGAAGCCCGCCCCCAGGATGGCAATATCGGCGCGCTCCTCGCCGGAGAGCGGGGGGTTGGGCGTGTAAGGCCCAGCGGTCAAGAGCCAGAAGCTTTTCGGTTCCATCCCAGGCCTCCCGAGGGGAGCGGAGGATCGCGAGGGCACTACGGCCGGACCGCGACCGCGAAGACCTCTCGCTCGAAGAACCAGCGGAAGGGCACCCAGCGGAAGGCGATGTGCCGCAACACGCGGAAGACCCATCCTTCCTGCCGTTGCTGGGGTGGGGTGGACAGCCAGACCTTCACCCGACGGAACCTGGCCCGCCGCAACGCCCACCACAGGCCCAGCGGCCCCTGCTCGTTCACATGCACCGCCTCGTTGACCGGGACGTTCAGGGCGCGCGGGTTCGGTGGATAAAGGTGCCCCATGCCCTGAAGGGTGCGGACCAGGCGGACCAGTGGATACGCATAGGCGTCATACCAACGGTTCGGGGCCGTGTGGATGACCAGCATCCCACCCGGCTTCAGCACGCGATAGGCCTCCTGGAGGGCCAGGCGAAGCTCCCATGGGAAGAGATGCTCCACGATGTCGAACATCAGCACCCGGTCGAACACGGCGTCGGCGAAGGGAAGAAATTTGGCGTCGGCCTGGGCCAGGCCGGCCGGAGCCCGCAGATCCCCCGCCCGCTGCAGGAGGTTCGCCGAAAGCCGAACGGCTGCCTCCGCGTAGTCGATCCCCCAGGCGAAAGCGCCCAACCGGGCGCAGTGGCGGACGATCTCCCCGCGCCCGCAGCCTACATCCAGCACCCGCATGCCCGGCCGCACCGCCGCCACGGCGAAGGCCGCCTGAAGCCGCCGGGAGAGATGCTC
>JBEPYX010000508.1:0-1662 GCA_041641155.1 Thermoflexus sp. | reverse complement strand
CCTCCTGCACCGCCGTGGCCCCCGCCTCCCGGATGTGGTAGCCGCTGATGCTGATGGGGTTCCAGTTCGGCACGTGGCGATGACAGAAGGCCATCACATCCACCGTGAGCCGCATGGAGGGCTCGGGTGGGAAGATGTAAAGGCCCCGGGCCACGTATTCCTTCAGGATGTCGTTCTGGACCGTCCCCCGCAGCCGTTTCCAGTCCACGCCCCGCTCCCGGGCCAAGGCCAGCACCATCGCCAGCAAAACGGCAGCCGGCGCGTTGATGGTCATCGAAAGGCTGACCTGGTCTAGGGGGATGCCCTCCAGGAGGCGGCGCATGTCCTCCAGGGTGCAGATGCTCACCCCTACCCGCCCCACTTCCCCGTGGGCCAAGGGGTGATCGGCGTCGTAGCCCAGCTGGGTGGGCAGATCGAAGGCCACCGAAAGCCCGGTCTGACCCTGGGCCAGCAGATAGCGGTAGCGCCGGTTGGACTCCTCGGCGGTGGCATAGCCCGCGTATTGCCGCATGGTCCACAAGCGGCCCCGATACATCGTGCGATAGATGCCGCGGGTGAAGGGGAACTCCCCGGGGAACCCTAGGTCCTCCAGATAATCCAGCGGGACGTCCGCCGGGGTGTACAGGGGCTCCAGCGGGATCCCGGAAGGGGTCTCGAAGCGAGGGCGCCGTTGGGGGGCTTCTCGGATCTTCTCCAGCCACCTCTGCTGGGCTTCCTGAACCTCGTCCACTTCCCTACGAACTTGAACGGCCATCGCGCCCTCCTTACCCTCAGATCCGAAGGGGAGGCCCATCCCGTCGACGGCTCAGAGGCGGGAGGACTCCTCGGGCCCCGGCTCGAGGGATTCGTCCGGCACCACCCCGAGCTGGAGGAGCGCCGCCCGCACCTGAGGCCAGCCGGCCGGATGCACCGTCACCGCCACCGGCGAGAGCACCTCCCGCACGTGCCGCCGGGCCTCCGTGGCCAGCAGCTGCCGCATCAGCTCCGGGTGGCTCACCCGGAGCACCAGCGCCCGCTCCACCGTGGCCTCGGGGCCGCGGGCCGCCCAGCGCGCCAGGGCGCGGCCCAGCGCCTCCGGCGGGGTCAGATCGTAGCGGCGGAAGAAGTCCAAGATCCGCTCCGGCCCGATGTTCTGCCCCTGCGCCCGCGCCAGGGAGCGGGCCGTGATCCGGTAACGATACACCTCCCCTGAGGCGACCCAATCGGCGATCCGGGCGATTTGGAAGCGCTCATATCGGCGGGCGGCTCCCACCTCAATGGTCCCATCCTCCAGCAAAACGAAGCGCGTATCCCCATCGGGGGGCGGATCCCCTTTCCCCAGATAAGCCGCCCCGAAGGGCGAAAGGCGGATCCGGTCGGGCTCCCCCAGCTCCACCACCCCCAACCAGTGGAGCGGGCCGGTCAACAGGTAGCGCAACAGGGCGCCCTCCACCCGATCCCAGTTCTCAAACCCCCGCAGATACTCCCCCGTCTCCGCATCCCGGATATACCAAGTGGCGAACTCCGCCTCTGTCCGTTGAAAGGTCGGGTTCCTCGCCTGAATCTCGCGGACCAGATCCGGGATCGCATACCAGCACCCCGGGTCCAGCCGTCCCAGCAGCTGCAGAAGGGTATAGCGGGGCAGCCGCGGATCGTTCTGCCAGGAGCCGGTAGGCTCCGGCC
>JBEPYX010000507.1:0-1670 GCA_041641155.1 Thermoflexus sp. | reverse complement strand
GCAGCCGCAGGACCGCATGGCCGGTCGGCCGATCCACATACCCGGCGATCGCCCCGCCGGTCCGCCGCGCGGACTCCAGGGCCTCGACGGCGCGCCGGAAGAGCTCGCGGTAGCGCTCGGCGGGGACAGCGGCGAAGGGCTCGCCGCGGGCCAGGGCCCACGGGAGCAGCAGCCCATCGGCCAGCCCGAGGGGGGGACCGAAGGGATCACCGGCCCGGTCAGCCATCGCCATCGCCAGCCGCTCCAGCTCCTGGATGTCCCGTTCGGCCTCCAGGTCGTTCAGGGAGCGCATCTCACCGTCTTCGGTGAACAGCTCCTCCTCCCGATACCAGAAGGCCAGATGCTGCCACGCCTGGGGAGGGGCTCCGGAGCCCGGGCGCATCGCGATCACGCCGATGTTGAGGACGAAATAGGGGATCGCCCCATGGCGATCCGGGTAGATCTGGGAGCCGTCGGCGGCGATCACCAGGGCGTGCGGCTGCTCGGGCGGCAGGGGGAAGCGGCTGGCGAGCGGTTCCCCCCATGGGAGGGCTCCCCGCCAGCCCACCCGCATGGCCTCCCGGGCCCGCTGCTCCAGCCGCTCCAGGTCCTCGGAGAAACGGTGGAGCAGGCTCAGGGCATACTGCAACGTCGGCGGATGGGACCGCAGGCGATCCTTGGCGTAATCGGCCAGCTCCTCCACATATCCTCTGACCTGTCGCCAGTCCAGCATGGGGAAGGCTCCTTCCGCGATGCCCGGTGGCCCGGATCCTGTCCGCTTCTCCCGTCGGCAGAGGGTTCGAGCGAGCGCTGGGCGGATCTGATTCCATTATATCGGCTCTGAGGGGGATCCACCGGCGCCCGGGTCAGGGTTTCCTTCCGCTGGCCCCTGCGTCAGGAACGCATGGATCTCCAGCTCCTGTCGGGGATTGAGGGCTCGAATGAGATGCAGGAGGGCCTGGAAGCCCTCCGGGGTGATCCGGAAGACTGTGCCGTGGTGGATCCGGAGGAATTCGAAGTGCCGCCGGGCTTCGGGAAGCTGGCGGACCAGGAAGAGGGGGATGGGCTCCTCGAGCCAGACGATGGGGGAAGGGGCCAGATCGAAGGTATCGCAGGGGCCGCCGGGGGATTCCGGATAGCCGTCGGAGGCCAGGCGGGCCAGGCCGAGGATCCCCTCCCCCGCCTGGTAGGCGACCACGATATCGCCCTTCCGCATCTCCCGGATCCGGGCCCAGGAGACGGGGGAGCGGATCCATTCCCGGCCGCCCCAGTTTCGCCCCTCCTCAGCGGGGTTCCGGAAGAAGTCCCGCCAGTGCCAGTCCCCAGCCGAGGCGCTGGCTACCACCCACCAGGCCCGCGGTGTGCTCATTCGTCACCTTTCCCAGCCCGCCTCGCTCAAGCAGATACGCAAGGGTGGTCCCGGATATAGAACCGCCAGGGACGGGTGCGGGCGAGCAGATCCCCCCGTACCCGGACGCGTGGGCCCACGGCTACCTGCTCGTCTGGGACCGGCTCGCCTGCCTCGACCCAGAGCACGGCGTCAGGGGCGCATAGGTCGTAGCCATTGAACCGCCGGTCAATGCCCAGCCCAGCGCAGACCCGCCCCGGCCCGCGCAGCCAGTCCCGCATCGGGATCCCCGGGCGGCGGCGGGCGATCCATTCGAGGCCCTCCTCGGGCTCTAGGGCCCGGA
>JBEPYX010000506.1:0-1689 GCA_041641155.1 Thermoflexus sp. | reverse complement strand
CTATCACCGGGCGGGCCGCATTGGCTCGCTCCCGCGCCTGCTGGGGGTCCAGGCGGAAGGGGCGGCCCCGCTGGTGTATGGCCACCCGGTAGATCGGCCGGAGACCATCGCCACCGCCATCCGGATCGGCCGCCCGGCCCGAGGGCCGGAAGCCGTTCAGGCCGTCCGGGAATCTGGCGGGCAGTTCCTGGCGGTCTCCGATGAGGAGATCCTGGAGGCCTGGCGGATGCTGGCGGGCCTGGAGGGGCTCTTCGTGGAGCCCGCATCGGCGGCCTCGATCGCCGGGCTTCGCCGGGCGCTCTCTCATGGCTTGATTGCTCCATCGACAACGGAGGTGATCGTCGCCGTGCTCACTGGCCATGGCCTGAAAGACCCGGAGATCGCTCTGCGGGCCCTTGCCCCCCCGATTTCCATGCCGGCCCAGTGGGATGCGCTCCGCCAGGTTCTGGAGACCATCCTGGAGGGATCCGTTCCCATCCCCTCGCCCCGGGAGGTCCGAGGATGAAGCCCCTGCCCTCTCGCCGTCGGGGCGCTTCTGGAATTCACAGCCGAGCCACTTCCCATCCGATGCTTCCCTTGGCTTTCCTTCTCCATGGAGGATGGCCGGATTCGTCTGATCTCCAGTGCGCCGTGCTCCCCTGAGCTGTTGCCACCCGAAACAGAACCCCCGCATGGCCCGGAGCACCCACGGCTAAGGGGGACCGAAGGCGATGGCTGCTTTCATAAATCGTCGCAGGGGGATGAGGCGATGGCGGAGGTGTGGGTGAAGTGGCTGGAGAAGCGCCAGTTCGTGGGCATCGATAGCACGCGGCACAGCGTGGTCCTCTCCGGCAGCGGCCCAGAGGATGGGATCGGGGTGAAGCCGGCGGAGCTCCTGCTGATCGCCCTGGGGGCGTGCTCCGCCTTCGACGTGCTGGACATCCTGGAGAAAAAGCGGCAGACGGTGACCGGCCTGGAGATCCAGGTGCAGGGGGAACAGGACCCCGACCCCCCGTGGGCCTTCCGGCGCATCCACGTGCGCTATCGGGTGCGCGGGCGAGGGATCTCCCCCAAGGCAGTGGAGGACGCCGTGCGCCTTTCGGAGGAGAAATACTGCTCCGTCGCCGCAACCGTCCGCGGCGTGGCAACGATCACCCACACCATCGAAATTCTCGAGGGATGAAGAGTTTCAGGGGCCCCGTCCCAGTCTCCCTCAAGCAGCCGGGGGCCGGGTGATGTTCGCGGGCCCCCCGGCCCTTAGGGGGTGCGCGCTTCGGTATCCAAAGCCCCAATCACATTTTTATCTATTTTATTTTAATACAAAGGCACGCTGGGGTCAACTTCCCTCGACCAGGCGTTGATGCCCCCGCGCAGGTTGCGCACCCGCAGCCCGGCGGCCTGCATGATCCGGGCGGCCTGGGCGCTGCGCACGCCGGTCTTGCAGTAGACGATATACTCCCGGGTGGGGTCGAGCTGGCTCAGCCGCTCCGGCAGCTCCCGCAGGGGGATGAGGATCGCCCCCTCCAGGCGGCAGATCTCCCACTCGTGAGGCTCCCGCACATCCAATAGCACGAATTGCCGGCCGTCCCGCTCCAGCATCGCCTTGAGTTCATGCGGCGTGATGTCGAACTCGGTCCGCACCTCATGCTCGGAGATGGGGACGCCGCAGAAGGCTTCGTAGTCGATGAGCTCCCGGATCGTGGGGTTCTC
>JBEPYX010000505.1:0-1691 GCA_041641155.1 Thermoflexus sp. | reverse complement strand
AGATCCGGGGGGACCGGGCGCCTGAGTTCATGGACGCGGCCCTCACCCAGCGGGCCGTCGCCCTGAAGGTCGGCGAGGGGGCCCCGACGTTCATCATGGAAGCCGACGGCCGGATCATGAGCCCGGGCTATGTGATCCGGGATGGCCCAGAGTCCTTCCGGCTGGTGGTGCCGGAGGAGCGGGCCGGTCGGGTCGCCGCCTGGCTCCGCGACCTCTCCGACGGCTACGTCCGCTTCGATGAGGACATCTGGGCCAAGCTCCCGGGCCCGCTGCGGGTGCGGGAGATCCCGGCGGAGGACCCCCGGGCGGCCTCGGCGCGCGCGCAAGCCCGCTTCCCGACCGATCTGAGCGAGGCGGCGGCCGTGGCGCCCCACAAACCCTTCTTCATCGGCTTCCGGGCGGTGGACGCGGTGCACCGCGACCGCCTGCGGCCGTTGCCGCCCTTCTCGTATTCGGAGCCGGAAGGCGCCCCCCTCAAGCGGACGACCCTCTACGAGCTGCACCGCGAGCTGGGCGCGAAGATGATCCCCTTCGCCGGCTGGGAGATGCCCGTCTGGTATACCGGCGTCAGTGACGAGCACCGTGCGGTGCGCACGGCCGCCGGCCTCTTCGACGTCTCCCACATGGGCGTCCTGGAGGTCAGCGGCCCCGGCGCCCGGGCGTTCCTCGATCGGGTGACCACCAACGACGTGATGGCCCTGAAGGTCGGGGAGTCCCAATATACCTATCTCCTCGACCCTGATGGGCATGTGCTGGATGACCTCATCATCTACGCCCTGGCGCCGGACCGCTATATGCTGGTGGTCAACGCAGCCAACAACGACCGGGACTGGGCTTGGCTGAACGCGGTGGCCCGGGGGGAGGTGCAGATTGACCGGGAGCGGCCATGGGCGGCCCTGGCGGACGAGGTGGTCCTGCGGGATCTGCGGGATCGCCGCTGGGGGGAGGATTGCCGGGTGGACATCGCCCTCCAGGGCCCGCGGGCCCTCCAGATCCTCCAGAGCCTGGCCGACGGCGAGGTGAAAGGCCGCTTGGCCGCCCTCCAACGAGGCCAGGTGATGCGGGCAGAGATCCAGGGATTCGATTTGATCATCTCCCGCACGGGCTACACCGGCGAGCGGATCGGCTACGAGCTGTTCGTCCACCCCGATCGGGCGCCGGCGCTGTTCGAGCGGCTGTTGGAGGCGGGGCGGCCCTTCGGCCTCAAGCCCTGCGGCCTGGGGGCCCGCGATAGCACCCGGACGGAGGCAGGGCTTCCGCTTTACGGCCACGAGCTGGCCGGGCCTTTCGACCTCACCCCGGGCGACGCCGGCTTTGCCTCCTTCGTGAAGTTCTACAAGCCCTTCTTCATCGGCCGGAAAGCCGCCATGGCCCGGGAGGCCCAGCGGACCATGGAAATCGTCCGCTTCCGGATCCGCGAGAAGGGCGTCCGGATGCCCAAGCTGGGGGATGCCGTGGTGGACCGCCGGGGGCGGGTGATCGGCCACGTGACCAGCTGCGCGCTGGACACCGAGGGGCTTCTCACCGGGATGGCCTGGATCGAGCGGTCATACCAGGTGGAGGGGACGCCCATCGGGATCGTGGTGGGGAGCGCGGCGATGCCGGAGCGTCCGAAGGTGGGCGATCGGCTCACCGTCCCCATCCCCGCCGAGGTGGTCAGCCGCTTCATGGGCCGCTGAGGGAGCAAGGGC
>JBEPYX010000504.1:0-1701 GCA_041641155.1 Thermoflexus sp. | reverse complement strand
CGCCGCGCTCCGGCTCTTGCGGGCGCTGCCGCCGGCCAGCCTTCCCTTGATCGGGCTGGCCGCCCTGGCCTCCGCCGCCCGTGTGCTCGCCGCCCAGCTCATCGCCCTGGCCTGGACGGTCCCCCTAGGGGTGGCGATCGGCATGAACCGGCCCCTCGCCGCGCGGGTCCAGCCCGTCATCCAGGTGATCGCCTCCATCCCGGCCACCGCTCTGTTCCCCGTCCTCCTGCTTTTCGTGCTGCGGTTCCCCATGGGGATCGAGCTGGCGGCGGTCGCCCTCATGCTGCTGGGAACCCAGTGGTATATCCTCTTCAACGTGATCGCTGGGGCCTCGGCCATCCCACGGGATCTGATCTTCACCACCGAGCTTCTGGGGATCCGCGGCCTGATGCGATGGCGGACGCTGATCCTCCCCGCCATCTTCCCCTATCTCGTCACTGGGTTGATCACGGCCAGCGGAGGGGCATGGAACGCGACGATCGTGGCGGAGTACGTGGAGTTCGCCGGGCAGGTCCACACGACCCTCGGGCTGGGCGCGCTGATCGCGCAGGCCACGGGGCACGGGGATTACCCAATGCTCCTGGCGGCCACCCTGACGATGATCCTCATCGTGGCCGCCATCAACCGCTTGGTCTGGCGGCGCCTTTACACACTGGCCGCGGAACGCTTCCGCCTCGACTAGCGGGATCGGCCAGGGGGCCCTCCGGAGCCGGCCCCGGAACGGGTAGAATTGATGAATGATGAAAAAAGCGATGCCGGATCTCCCGCGAGGAGAGCCGCCCGTGAGCGAGCCGGAGCCGGAGCTGGCCTTCCCGGAATACGAAGCGGTCCCCCCGGGCCATCGGTCGGGGTTTGTGGCCATCATCGGCAAGCCCAACGTGGGGAAATCCACCCTGTTGAACGCCTACCTGGGGACCAAGATCTCCATCGTCTCGCCGAAGCCGCAGACCACGCGCCATCGCATCCTGGGCGTGCTGACGCGGCCGGACGCCCAGGTGATCTTCATGGATACGCCCGGCATCCACCAGCCGTTCCACAAGCTGGGGGAATACATGGTGGAGGTGGCCCGCCGGACGATCCCCGACGCCGACGTGATCGTGTTCCTCGTCGACGCCTCCCAGCCACCGGACGACGAGGATCGCATGATCGCAGATCTCTTGAAGGAGAAAGCCGCAGACAAGCCGATCATCCTGGCGTTGAACAAGATCGACCTCCTGAAGTCCGACCGCGCGGCGCACCTCGCGGCCTACCGGGCGCTGGCCCCCACCCCGCCCGGCGCGGAGCCCCCCTTCCCCTGGGAGGAAGTTCAGATCTCCGCCGTCCGGGGCGACAACCTGGACCTCCTGCTGGAGCGGATCGTCGCCCACCTCCCCGAGGGGCCTCGCTATTATGACCCCGAGATGCTGACGGATCAGCCGCTCCAGATGATCGTCGCCGAGCGGATCCGCGAGAAGGCCCTGCTCCTGCTGCGGGAGGAGGTCCCCCATGGGATCGCGGTGGAGATCACCGATTGGGTGGATCGCAACCCGAACCTCACCTACATCGCCGCCACGATCTATGTAGAGAAGGAGACGCATAAACCCATCGTCATCGGGGAGAACGGCCAGATGCTGAAGCGCATCGGGGCCGCGGCGCGGCAGGAGATCGAGGCCCTCTTGGGCCACCCGGTGTATCTGGAGCTTTGGGTGAAGGTCCGAAAGA
>JBEPYX010000503.1:0-1702 GCA_041641155.1 Thermoflexus sp. | reverse complement strand
GCCCTCCGGGCCCGGTCCCTGGGATCTCCCGCAGGTCAATCCCCGCCTCCCGGGCGAGGCGCCGGGCCAGCGGCGAGGCCTTCACCCGCCCGCCGGGGGCGGCCGGCGGGGGCACCGCGGGGGAAGGCGCGGGGGACGGCGCGGGCGTTGGGGCGATCGGGGCTTGCGCGGGAGCGGCGCGGGGGAGTTCCACCGGCTCATCGGGCGCCCCGATGATGGCGATGGGGGTGCCCACCGGCACTGTCGTCCCCTCCTCGATCAGCACCGCCTTCAGGACCCCCGAGGCCGGCGCCTCGAACTCGATGTTGACCTTCTCCGTCTCGATCTCCGCCAGCGGCTCCCCCGCCTTGACCGGATCGCCGACCTTCTTCAGCCAGCGGAGCAGCTTCCCCTCCACCATATCGAAGCCCATCTTGGGCATGGTCACCGTGGTCGCCATCCTCTGCCTCCCCGGGCGTTTCACCGCAGCAGCAGCTTCACCGCCTTGACCACGTCCTCCGGCCAAGGGAGGACGGCCCGCTCGTGATGCTTGTTATAGGGGAGTGGGATTTCACGGCTGCCCAGGCGCATCACTGGGGCGTCCAGCTCGTCGAAGGCGTGCTCCTGGATGCGGGCGGCCACCTCCGCGCCCACGCTGAAGGAGCGCCATTCCTCGGTGACCACCAAGGCGCGATGGGTCTTGGCCACCGATTCGTAGACGGGCTCCATGTCCAGCGGACGCAGGGTGCGCAGGTCCACGATCTCCACCTCGATGCCCTCCCGGGCCAGCTGCTCCGCCGCCTGGAGGCTGGCCTGGAGCATCCGGCCGTAGGTCACGATGGTGCAATCCCGCCCCACCCGCTTGACCTCGCTCTTGCCGATGGGAACGACGTAATCGCCGTCCGGCACCTCCCCCCGCACCGGGTAGAGGGCAGTGTGCTCGATGTAGATCACCGGATCCTCATCCCGGAGCGCGGCCTTCAGCATCCCTTTGGCGTCGTAGGGCGTGCCAGGGTAGACCACCTTCAAGCCGGGGACGTAGGCGAGGTAAACCTCGAAGGTCTGGGAGTGGGTGGCCGCCAGCTGCCCCCAGCCCGCGGGGACGCGGATCACCAGGGGGACCTTGAACTGGCCGCCGAACATGTAGGACATCTTGGCGGCATGGTTGACGATCTGGTCCAGGGCGAGGAGCATGAAGTTGATGGTCATGATCTCCGCGACGGGGCGCAGGCCGCCCAGGGCGGCCCCCAGGGCCACCCCGACGATGGCGGACTCGGCGATGGGCGTGTCGCGTACCCGCTCCTCTCCGAACTCCTCGTAGAGGCCCCGGGTCACCGCGTAGGTCCCGCCGTAAGCCCCCACGTCCTCGCCCATGATGAACACCCGATGGTCCCGTTGCATCTCCTCGCGCAAGGCCTGCCGGATCGCCTCGCGGATCGTCATCACCGGCATGGGAACTCCCTCCGTTCAACGATGAACATTCCGCCTCCCGAAGGAGGTGGCTCAGCCTATGGCTCGGGATCGGGAAGGGGCTTCTTCGCTTCCCCATCGGGCGCGGGGGAGCGACCTCCACCGCCACGCGGCCGCCGTCATGGCGATGCGCGGTCCCATTCCTGGAGGAACCGCTCGTCCCCCCGCCAGGCCCCCACAGGGTTGGCGTAAATGAAATCGTAGAGCTCCTCGAGCGGGGGATCGGGACTCTCCTCGGCGAACCGCATGACCT
>JBEPYX010000502.1:0-1711 GCA_041641155.1 Thermoflexus sp. | reverse complement strand
ATGCTCTGCCACGCCCAGGTCCAGGGCGCCGCCCTGGGCGCGACGACGCTCACCTTCACCCCCCAGTCGCCGCCGATCCCCGGCACGTATACGATCGACGTGGGGGCAGCCCGGGCCGGGGGCAGCGCGGGCTCGGTGACCCTGATCCTGCAGGCGATCCTGTTACCCCTCGCCTACGCCCCCGGGACGTCGCGGGTGACCCTGCGCGGGGGCACCCATGTGCCCTGGAGCCCGCCTTTCCATTACGTGCGGGATGTGTTGTTGCCCTGCCTGAGCCGGATGGGGGTGCGGGCTGAGGTCCATCTAGAGCGCTGGGGATGGTATCCCGTGGGCGGCGGGGAGATCTGCCTGGAGGTCCATGGCCCCCTTCCCGGGGATGGGTTCTATCGCCTGAGCCCCCTGACCCTCGACCAACGCGGGCCGCTCCGCCGGCTGTGGGGCTGGGCGGCGGTCTCCAACCTGCCGCTGGAGATCGCGAAGCGGATGGCAGGGCGGGCGAACCGGCTGTTGCGGGAGGCTGGCCTTCCGGATGAGGTGGAGGCCATCCAGGTGGAGAGCCCGGGGCCGGGAGCGGGGATCTTTTTGATCGCTGAATACGCTCACATCCGGGCGGGTGCCTCCGCCTACGGCAAGAAGGGCGTGCCCGCCGAGCGGGTGGCCGAGGAGGCGGTGGCAGAGCTGCTGGCCTTCCACCGCTCGGATGCGGCGGTGGACCCGTATCTGGCTGACCAGCTGATCCTCCCCCTGGCCTTCGCCTCCGGCGCCTCCCGATTCACCACCTCCCGCATCACCGGCCACCTGCTAACCAGCATCTGGGTGGCCTGCCACTTCGTCGGGGACCGCTTCGAGGTGATCGGGGAGGAAGGTGGGCCCGGCGAGGTGCGGGTTCGCCCCGTGGAGGAAGAACCGCGATGATCGAGATCGTGTTCCTGGGAACCTCCGCCTCCGCCCCCTCGATCCGGCGGGGGCTCCCCGCCCACGTGGTGATGTTCGAGGACCGGCGCTTTATGGTGGATTGCGGGGAGGGCACCCAGCGACAGCTGCTCCGGAGCGGGCTGGGCTTCCGACGCCTGGAGACCATCCTTCTCACCCATGCCCACCTGGATCATATCCTGGGGCTGGCGGGGTTCCTCTCCACCGTAATGCGCTGGGAGATCCTCCCCCGCGTGGCGATCTACGGCCGCCGGGGGGCCATCGAGCGAGTCAAGGATCTGATCTACCGGGTGGTCCTGCGGGGCGCGCGGCCTTCCATCGAGATCTCCTTCCACGCCATCGAGCCCGGGGTGTTGTTCGAAGATGAGAAATTCCGCGTCTCCGCCTTTCCGGTGACCCATCGCGGGGGTGACAGCCTGGGCTATCTCTTCCAGGAGAAGCCCCGGCGCCCCTTCCTGGTGGAGAAGGCGGAAGCCCTGGGGATCCCACCGGGCCCGGAGCGACGCCGCCTGGTGCAGGGCCATCCGGTCACCCTGCCGGACGGGCGGGTGGTGACGCCGGAGGAGGTGCTCGGTCCACCGGTGGAGGGGGCATCGCTGGCCCTGGTGGGCGACGCCGGGCAGGTGGACGATCTGGTGGAAGCCGTGCGGGGGGTGGGCGCCCTGGTGATTGAGGCGACGTATCTGGAGCCGGATCGGGACCTGGCCCGGCGGCACGATCACCTCACGGCGGCGGAGGCGGCGTGGCTGGCCCGGGCCGCCGGGGTGCGGCATCTCAT
>JBEPYX010000501.1:0-1720 GCA_041641155.1 Thermoflexus sp. | reverse complement strand
CGCGGCCACCGAACCGGGGACCCGGGCGTAAACCGTCTGGTAGCGCTCCGGGTTGGGGAGGGGCCGCCGGATGTAAGGGGGAAGGGGGATCACCCCGAGCCGCTCCAGCCACCCCTCCGGAGGGGTCGAGAACCGGAGCCGGCGCAGGGGGCCTTCCCCTTCCTCTTCCACCTCGGCGAAGAGATCCACCGGCTGGCCGCCGGAGAGCAGCTGCAGGCGCGTGCCGGCGCGGACGCGGCGGCCCCGCACCAGCGCCCACCAGCGCTCCGGATCCACCTGGCGTACCAGCAGCAGCTCCACCCGCCCCCCGGTCGGCTTGACCGCGAACAGCCGGGCGGGGATGACACGGGTGTCGTTGAACACCAACAGGTCTCCGGGCCGCAGGTAGTCCACGATCTCCCGGAAGATCCGATGCTCGATCCGCCGGGTCGCCCGGTGCACCACCATCAGCCGCGCGGCGTCCCGCGGCTCCACGGGGGATTGGGCGATCCGGTCAGGGGGGAGCTCGTAGTCATACGCTTCCAGGTTCAGGGGATCCTTCGGCTCCATAGCGGGCCCGATACAGATCCATGAGAGTTTGGAACCCCTGCTCCCCCAGCGCCCATTTCACCTCCTGGTCGAAGACCATAAAGAGCGGGCGCGCCTCGGAGGCGGGCTGCTGGCAGGACGCCTCCGCGTAGAGCTCGTTCTCATCGTCCAGGATCAGCTGGCCCTCCCACAGGGTCAGCGGATAGAGGGCGCAGTGGAAGGGCTTCAAGGCCCATGGATGCATCCCGGCCTCGATGGCGGCGACCTGCAGGCCGCAGCGTCCGTCCTCCAGCAGGAAGATGCAGGATTGGCCGGTGGGGTGGGAGGGGTTCTCGATGACCGTGGTGCCCACCCAGTATCCCGCCGGCGGCGTGTCGTCCCATTCCGGCTCCGGATCGAACCACCGCGTCTCATCGCGGCGATCCGGCGGCAGCACCCGCTTGATCTGCTCCGCGTGGCGGAGGATCTCGTCCCGCTGCTCGATCCGCACCCACACCCCGTAGGCGCAGCAGCGGCCCCGGCAGTAAGCGGGGCCGCACCGCTGGACGGGCCGGGGTTCCAGCAGACGGGGGTCCACCCGAATCCCGCCGATCTCGATCTCCATAGCCTCCCTTTCCCGACGCTCCGCAATGGGAAGCTCCCCTTGATGATCCGCGTGTCTCGCCGGGCCCCCGAGGTCAGGGGATGAGGAACCGGCCATCCCGATAGAAGACCTCCCCGTCCACCACGATCTCCCCTTCTTTCAGATCACAGATCATGTCCCAGTGGATGGCCGACTCGTTCGCCCCGCCGGTCTCCGGATAGGCGGCTCCCAGGGCGAGATGGAAGGTGCCTCCCAGCTTTTCATCGAAGAGGATGTTGCGGGTGAAGCGGCGGATGGCGAAGTTGGTGCCGATGCCCAGCTCGCCCAGCCGCCGCGCCCCTTCATCGGTCTCCAGCATGCGGTGCAGGAAGGCCTCGTTCTTACGCGCCGTCGCCTTCACCACCCGCCCGCCCTCGAAGGCCAGCTCCACCCCATCCACCTCCCGGCCGCCGTAGAGGGCCGGATAGGTGAAACGCACCCAACCCTCGGTGACGGTCTCCTCCGGGCCGGTGAAGATCTCGCCGTCGGGGAAGTTGTGGCGGCCGTCGGCGCTGATGAACACCCGCCCCTCGATCCCGAGCACCAAGTCCGCGTTCGGGCCGCGGATGT
>JBEPYX010000500.1:0-1727 GCA_041641155.1 Thermoflexus sp. | reverse complement strand
AGGCGGTAAGCGATCTCCTTGTTGGCCAACCCTTGGGCCACCCAGCGGAGGATCTCCTGCTCGCGCTCGGTTAACCCCGCCTCGTCCGGCGGGATCCACGCTGGGTTGAAGTCCAGCATTCCCATTGAGAAGATCTCCCCTCCCCAGCCTTTCTGGGCGCTCCTATCGGCCCTCTCCCCCTGGAGGCATGTCCATCAACCAGCCGGCGATCGCCGAGTAATCGGCCTCGGCCCATCCATGCGTGCGGGCGGCCAGGAATGTCTGCTGGGCCGCGGCGGCGAGCGGGGTGGGGGCGCCCACCTGACGGCCGAACTCGACGACCAGGCCCAGATCCTTCTCCATCAGGCGTAGGGCGAAGGACGGTGAAAAGTCCCCCTGGACGATCCGCCCGCCCTTGTTGCGCATCGCCGGCGAGATCACCGCCAGGCCCTGGAGGATCTCCCATAGCCGTTGCGGGGGGATGCCCGCACGGGCGCCCAGCGCCAGGGCTTCGCCGAGGGCTTGCATGGATACCCCCAGGATGAGGTTGACGGCGAGCTTCACCGCGCATCCCATCCCGTTCCCGCCCACATAGTGGATCTCCCGCCCCAGGATCCCCAGGAGATCCCGCACGGCCTCGAAGGCCTCGGGCGGGCCGCCGACGAAGATGGTGAGGGTCCCCTCGGCGGCTGGCCCCACGCTGCCGGAGACCGGGGCGTCCAGCATCCGCACGCCGCGGCGCGCGGCCTGTTCGGCCAGTCGGCGGGAGACCGCCGGGGCGATGGTGCTCATGTCCACCACGATCAGGCCTTCGCGGCTGCCCTCCAGCACTCCATCGGGCCCCGTGAGCACCGCCTCGCTGGCCTGGGAGTCCGCCACCATGAGGAAGACCACCTCGCTGGATGCGGCGACTGCCCGCGGTGAGTCAGCCCACCGCGCCCCCTCAGCGATCAAGGGCTCCGCCTTCTCCCGGGTGCGGTTGTAGACCGTGAGCCGATGCCCGGCCCGCAGCAGGCGCCGCGCCATCGGCGTGCCCATCCGACCGAGCCCGATGAACCCCAGTGATCGCATCTCGCCACTCCCCTGATGGACATTCGCCCTCAGCTGGGCCCAGTTCTCTCTTGGTTATATTATTGGGCTTCCCTCGGATCAAGAGGCTGTGCGGTCATCGCACGACCTGATGGGGAGGCGAGGGGGCGGGTCAACAGGGAGAAAGGGGAAGCGGCGGATCGGCGCGCCCTTATTCCACGGGCGGGAGATCGGCGACCCAGAGCGAGCCGTCGGCGCGGAGGAAGAACAGCCGGCGCCGCCCTTCATCCACGGCTGCCGCGGTCACATCCGCCAGCGCCTCCCCCCGGATCTGCCGGACGAAATCCCCCTGCAGGCCTACCTGGATGAGGCGATCCGGTTCCAGGATGTAAAGCCAGGGCCGGGGCACGGTGGGGTCCATCGTCAGGCCGATCGGCTGGCGGACCGGGCTCGGGAGCGCCGGGGCGGGATGCTCCCGCAGGGGAAAGGCCTCGTCCTCCTTTCCCGCCTGGAACGCCCGCACCCGCCCGTCTCGATACAGCACGTAGATGTTCCGGTAAACCAGGAAGTCAACGGCCTCCGCCAGATCCGAGCGGGGCGACTCGAAATAGGGTTCGGGGTTCTGGGTGTAATCCTCCCCGGTCGGGCGCAGCCGCCAGACCTGTCCCTTCCCACGGTCCAGCACGTAGAGGTTCCCCCCGTAGAATCGGAGCAACCCG
>JBEPYX010000499.1:0-1731 GCA_041641155.1 Thermoflexus sp. | reverse complement strand
GCCCGGAACGCCTCGTTCACCTCCTCCCGGGTGACCGGCCGGCTCACTTCAGCGGTGAGGTCGATCACCGAGACAGTGGAGACCGGGACGCGGAGGGCGTAGCCGTCGAGCTTGCCCTTGAGCTCGGGGATCACCAGGCCGATGGCCCGGGCCGCGCCGGTGGTGGTGGGGATGATGTTGAGGGCCGCTGCCCGCGCCCGCCGTAGATCCTTGTGCGGCAGGTCCAGAATGCGCTGGTCGTTGGTGTAGGCGTGCACGGTGACCATCAGCCCTCGCTTCACGCCGAAGGCCTCATGCAGCACCTTGACCACGGGGGCGAGACAGTTGGTGGTGCACGAGGCGTTGGAGACGATGTGGTGGTGAGCTGGGTCGTAGCGGTGGTCATTCACCCCGAGCACGACCGTGAGGTCCACGCTGTCGGAGGGGGAGGCGGGGGCGGTGATGATGACTTTCTCGGCGCCCCCGGAGGTGCGGTGGACGGCGGCCTTGCGGCCGTCGGTGAAGAGGCCGGTGGACTCGATGACGATCCGCACCCCCAGATCCTTCCACGGAAGTTTGGCGGGATCCTTCTCGGCGAAGACCCGGATCTCGTCCTCGCCGACGATCAGGAAGGAATCCCGGGCGGCGACCGGTTCGGGGTAGTGGCCGTAGTTGGAGTCGTATTTGAGTAGGTGCGCCAAGGTGGGGGCGTCGGTGATGTCGTTGACCGCAACCACCTCGAGGCGATCGCGATACTTCTCCCGAATGGCGCGGAATACTTGGCGCCCGATGCGCCCGAACCCGTTGATGCCCACTCGAATGGCCATCGCGCGATCCTCCTCGATCAGATATAGGGAGCCAGCGGCAAGCTGCCGGCGGTGTGCTGTGACAGACGCTCAAGTTAAGTATACCGTAAAAGCAGCGGGAGAGCTCTAAACACAGGGAATGAAGAGGAACAGGAGGATCGGGGCGCGGGCTTCTCCCTGCTCTGAGTCGCTATCCAAGAAATCTGTGGATAGCGAAGAAGCTACACACGAGGGTTTGATGAACAAGAGCGGCCGCGCCAGATGGCCTGTAAGCCGGGTTCTGTCCCCCGCGGAGGTCCACGGGGTGGCGGTCATCCCTCTGGGACGGCGGTTACCCGCCGCCTCAAGCGGCCCACCCGCGGGCATTGGGCGCGGGGCAGCCCCGGCGCCCCGAAGGGCGCCGCGCCCGCTGCTTGGCCTTGCTCCGGGTGGGGGTTGCCGTGCGCCGGAGCGTTACCGCCCGGCCGGTGGGCTCTTACCCCACCGTTTCACCCTTGCCTCCATGGCCCCAGGGAGAACCCCGGGCGGATCGGCGGTCTGTTTTCTGTGGCCCTGTCCACGGGTCGCCCCGTCCGGGTGTTACCCGGCACCCTGCCCCGCTGGAGCCCGGACTTTCCTCAGGCCGGGTTGCCCCGGCCCGCGACCGCCCGGCCTTCTGGCGCGGCCCTATTTCCATTTTAACTCGAACCGGCCTTGATGGAATTTCCCTACACCACCGGCATCGCCCTGGAGCACGTCCACATCTTGCCGTGGCTCCTCCTGGGAATCAGGCTCATCGGCTTCGAACGTCGGGACCTCATCCGATGAACTCTGCACTCCACCACTGTCCTCACCGGGCGCTCGGCCCTGCGCTCACCGCCCACCCACGGTTTGTCGGAGGGCCTCCAGGACCCGGCCCAGGGCCTCGATTTCGGCCCCGTAAGCCGCCCAGTCCCTCCGCCGGATC
>JBEPYX010000498.1:0-1741 GCA_041641155.1 Thermoflexus sp. | reverse complement strand
ATGACGACGTTGAAATCCACCTCCGCCACACTGTCCTCCGCGTAGCAAAGATCCAGCCGGGGTTCCCCCTCCACGATGCCCACGCTCACCGCCGCCACTGGCGTCCGCAGCACCTCAGGGGGGACCGCCCCGGCCTCGATGAGGCGGCGGAGCGCCAGGGCCACGGCCACATAGCCGCCGGTGATGGCCGCCGTCCGGGTGCCGCCATCCGCCTGGATCACGTCGCAGTCCACGATCAGGGTCCGCTCCCCCAAACGCTCCAGATCCAAGGCGGCCCGCAGGCTGCGGCCGATCAGCCGTTGGATCTCCTTGGTGCGCCCGCTCTGCAGCCCTGCCTCCCGGGACGTCCGCGTGTGCGTGCTGCGCGGCAGCATGGCGTATTCCGCGGTGAGCCAGCCCCGCCCCTGACCCTTGAGCCACGGGGGCACGCTCTCCTCGACTGTGACGTTGCACAACACGCGGGTGCGCCCCGCCTCGATCAGCACCGACCCCTCCGCATATTCGGTGAACCCCAGATGGAAGCGGACGGGGCGCAGGGCATCGTTCGAACGGCCATCCGGTCGTGGCATCCGGCACCTCCTGCGCGCGGAGTCCTCCACGGGACGTTTCGCGTGACGCCGCTCCCCCTGCCCCGATCAGGTCCCCTCGGCGCCGGCCTGGCCGAAAACCGGCAGCGAGGGATGCCCGACAGGGGCGCCCTAGGAGGTGGGCGGGGAGGCCGGACGCGGGATCAGGCGAAGGCGGGCGATGCGTAAGCCATCCATCGCCTCCACCCGCAGGCGGACCGAACCGGCGTCCACCTCGTCGCCCACCCCAGCGATGCGCCCCAACCGCCCCAACACGAACCCGGCGATGGTCTCATAATACGGATCCTGCAGATCCAAGCGGAACCGCTCGTTGACCTCCTGGATGGAGAGCAGCCCGCTGATTAGGTAAGAGCCATCCGGCATCGCCACCACGTCCGGCTCGCCGGGTTCCATCCGCTCGTGAAGCTCTCCGACCAGCTGCTCCAGCACATCCCGCAGGGTGACCAGGCCCGAGGTGCCCCCAAACTCGTCCACCAGGATCGCCAGATGCTCCTCCCGCTCCCGGAACTGGCGGAGCAGATCGTCCACCCGGATGGAATCCGGCACCACCATCACCTCGCGGCACAGGTCGCGCGCCCGGGCCGGGCGCCCCTCCCGCCAGGCCCTCAGCACCTCGCGCAGATGCACCATGCCGATGATATGATCCAGGTCGCCCTCGTAAACAGGGAACTTGTCGTAGCCCGTGCGGATCGCAACGTCCAGGATCTCCTCCAGCGGCGTGTCGGCCTCGACGGCCACGATCTCCGTCCGGGGCACCATGATCTGGCGGGCCGGGATCTGCCCCAGGTCGAAGACGGCCTCCAGGATCTCCCGGGCCTCAGGCTCCAGGATCCCCGCCTCGCCGGTCTCGTCCACGATCCGCTTCAGCTCCTCGATGGTATACATCATCCCATAGCTGTCCGCCGAGATCCGCAGGGCCCGCAAGGTGAGATCGGTCGCGCGATGGAGCATCCAGACCAGCGGGCGCAGGAGCCAGTAGACCATCTGCATCGGCCCCAGGGCAGCCAGCAGCACCCGCTCCGAAGCCCGCAGGGTGGCGATCTTCGGGACCTGCTCCCCAAGCACGATCTGTAGGCCGAGGATGAAGGTCAGGTTCAGCGCCAGGGGGAGGACCTGGAGGAAACTTCGGGCCAGCGGCGTGGGGGGCGGGAGGG
>JBEPYX010000497.1:0-1745 GCA_041641155.1 Thermoflexus sp. | reverse complement strand
GGCGTTGGCCGGCACCGGTCCTCAACTTCGTCTACGCCGATCGGGCGGGCCACATCGGCTACCAGATGGCCGGGCGGATCCCGATCCGACGTCGGGGCCATGGCTTGCTCCCGGCCCCCGGCTGGAGCGGGGATTACGACTGGATCGGGGAGATCCCCTTCGAGGAACTTCCCTCGGCCTTCGATCCGCCGGAGGGGATCCTGGTGACAGCCAACCACCGCATCGTCGGCCCGCGCTATCCCCATTTCATCAGTGCCGAGTGGATGCCGGACCATCGGGCGCGGCGGATCCAGCAGCGGCTGGCCGCGACCCCGAACCTCACGGCGGCCGATTGCCTCGCGATCCAGATGGATGTGGTCTCGCTGGGGGCTCTAGAGTGGAAGGCGTGGCTGGCGCAGGTGGAGCCGGAGGACGCGGATGAGGCATGGCTGCTGGCCCAGGTCAAGGCGTGGGATGGCCGGATGGATCCGCAGGGGGTGGCCCCGACGGTCGTGGCCGCGGTGGAGGCCGTGTTGTTGCGGCGGCTGCTGGCGCCCCGGCTGGGGTCGGCGTGGCGGCGGTATTTAGGGGAGCCCCTGAACACCTTCCTCCCCGGCCACTCGTTTTACCGGACCGCCCCCCATGCCCTGCGGGCGATCCTGCGGCAGGGGGATCCCTTCTGGTTGGGGGGGCGGACGGCCGCCGAATGGGTGGCTGAGGCCTTCCGGGAGGCGGTTCAGGGGCTGCGGCGGCGGCTGGGAGAGGACCCGGCGCGGTGGACCTGGGGGCGGGTCCATCGGGTGACGCTGCGGCACGTGCTGGGCCAGGCGCCGGTGCTGGCGCCCCTCTTCAACCGGGGCCCCTTCCCCTTGGGCGGCGACGGCGACACGCCGCTCCAGGCGGGCTTTCAGGGAAACCGGTTCGGGGGGGCATTGGGGGCGCTGCCCTCGTGGCGGTTCGTGGCGGATCTACGGGATTGGGATCGGTGTCTGGCGGTGTTGCCGGGTGGCCAAGGGGGCTCGCCGGCCTCCCGGCATTACTTCGACCAGTTCCCGCTGTGGTATGCGGGGCGGGCCCGGCCGATGATCTGGAGCCGTGAGGCAGTGCAGGCCCACACCCGCCGGATGTGGCGGCTGGAGCCGCGCTAAGCGGGTTTTGACGCCTCCTCCACTCCCACGGTTTCATCTGGGCAGGTGGGCCATCAGGTCATCGATCCCTACGGCCCCTGTTGTGGATGCAATGGTTGAGGCTGCCTGGAAGCGCACGCCAGCGGGTCGGCGATCGCCGCTCTCTGGGCTTCGCACCCGGTTGCCTCCTTGGATCGCTCTGGTAAAATGATCCGCCTTCGATACCATGGGAATGGGAAACGGATGGGGGCGAACCCCATCCGCGGCAAACCCGTAAAGACATTTCCTGAGGGGGACGGAAGGCGGCGATGGCGATCTCCCATGGGCCATCTGCGGCGTTGTCCCTGGTGGTGCTGGATGGGAGCTACGGCGAAGGCGGCGGGCAGATCCTGCGCTCGGCCCTCGCCCTCTCCGCCCTCACCGGGCGGCCGGTGCGGGTGGAGAACATCCGGGCCCGCCGGCCGAACCCTGGCCTTCAGGCACAACACTTGAGCGCGGTGAGGGCCGCGGCTATGCTCTGCCACGCCCAGGTCCAGGGCGCCGCCCTGGGCGCGACGACGCTCACCTTCACCCCCCAGTCGCCGCCGATCCCCGGCACGTATACGATCGACGTGGGGGCAGCCCGGGCCGGGGGCAGCG
>JBEPYX010000496.1:0-1745 GCA_041641155.1 Thermoflexus sp. | reverse complement strand
CGGAGCTGCTCCACGATCTTGACGCCATCCACCTCGCGGCCGAGGAAGATCCCGCACGCCTCGGCCGGGTAGCCCGCCTCCACGTGGGCCTGGATCTGGGTTTGGTGCGCTCGCCGTAACCGCAGGGTCATCGGCCCTCCCCCGCCGCAAGGAGGATTACTTCTCGAACCAGAAGCTCTCGCTCAGATACTTGTATCCCGCATCCGGGAAGATCGTGACGACCACGCCCTCCCGAAGGCGGGCGGCGATCTTCACGGCGGCGGCCATCGCGGCGCCCGCCGAGATCCCGACGAAGAGCCCTTCCTCCCGGGCCAGCCGCCGGGCCATCGCGTAGGCCTCCTCGGTGGAGATCGTGAGGACCTCATCCAGCAGGTCCGGATCGTAGATCCCAGGCCGGATGGCCGTCTCCATGTGCTTCAAGCCCTCCAGGCCGTGGAACGGCCCGTCCGGCTGCACGCCGATGAGACGGATCGCCGGGTTCCGCTCTTTCAGGTATCGCCCGACCCCCATCATCGTCCCGCTGGTCCCCAGGCCGGCCACGAAATGAGTGACCCGGCCCTCCGTCTGCTCCCAGATCTCCGGCCCCGTGGTCCGGTAGTGCGCCCGCCAGTTGGCCGGGTTGTTGTATTGATCCGCGTAGAAGTAGCGCTCCGGATCCGCCTCGTAGCGGCGGCGGGCCTCCAGGATCGCCCCGTCCGTCCCCTCCAGCGGGTCCGTCAGGATCAGCTCCGCGCCGTAGGCCCGCAGGATCCGCAGCCGCTCCGGGCTGGCGTTGGCCGGGATGCACAGGGTCACCGGATACCCCCGTGCGGCCCCCAGCATCGCATACGCGATCCCCATGTTCCCCGACGTGGCGTCCAGGATGGTCTTGCCGGGCCGGAGCTGGCCCTCCCGCTCCGCCGTCAAGAGGATCTCCCGGGCCGGTCGGTCCTTCACCGATCCACCCGGGTTATACCACTCCGCCTTCGCGTAGATCTCCACCGGCGCGAAGGGCAAGGTGATCCTTCGAAACCGGACCAGCGGCGTGTTCCCGATCAGCTCCAGAAGGTCCTTCGCCGCCTCCGCCCGCATCCTCGGAGCGATTTGCACCATGGCGGCTCCCCTCTGAGATCGTTCCTTTGCAAATAAAAAGGACCAACACGACTCGGCAGGCTGCGAAGAGGCCAACCGCCTCAGCACCCAGGGGGCGCGGGGGCGTCAGCCACCCACCGATTCGGTTGGTCCTGGATCAGGCGGGAAGGAAGGCCCGGATCCGGCCTTCATCCCGGGCGGGTGGCGTCAACGCCCCCGCCCAGGACAGATGCACCGCGCATGGACGCTCAAGAATCGCATCGGCAATGAGCTCCCCAAGGGTTCACCTGCTTGGATTCATCATAGAGGCTCTCCCCAGGCCTGTCAAATTTTGCGCCCCAATCGCCCCCCTCCTGAATAGGGACGGGAGCTATCCTCCGGCGCTCTTCCATAGTTTAAGATAAAGGCATTCGAACCGAGCGATCGGAGAACCGAGCGATGCGCAGGATCCGCGGATCGGTGGCCGCGGGCGTGGTGCTGGTGACCCTGTGGGTCCTCGCCTGGCCCCGCCCGTCCAGGGGCGGCGGCCGCCCCATCGAACCGCCCACCTCAGCTCCCACCCCGACGGTCGTCCGGATCCCCGGGCCGGCGCGGGCGCTGGTGATCGAGGCGTTCCGGGTGCATCCGGATGGCCTCCTCTACGCCGGCGATCGCCTCAGCTTCGAGGTTCACAT
>JBEPYX010000495.1:0-1746 GCA_041641155.1 Thermoflexus sp. | reverse complement strand
AGATAGCGGACTCCGAGCTGGGCGAGTTGAATGATCTGTTCCATGGCGGCGGGTTGCGGGAAGACGCGAAGCCGCTCGCGGATTTCCCGGATATCGGGCGGAATATAACCGCTATAGGCGATGACTAATGGCTTGCGGTGGAGCAATCCGGCATACATCCGGAACGTCTCGCGATCATCAATGGGCAGGAAAACAGGCAGCTCGATGAGGGCGGAGGAGTCTGGTTGGCGGGCCAGCCAATGGTAGGCTGGAGGGAGATCCGCCAGGTGGGGGAGGGGGACGATGGGGATGGGGACCGCCCATCCCTCCAGCAACCCCAACCCGATCCCGCCCAGGGCCATCCATCGCCGCTTGCCCCGCAGAAGACGGTCGAACCCGACCCCGGCCATGGCGTAAAGGCCGATCAGGGCCAAGATGGACCAGCGGGCGGAGGCCCGGATGATGGTGACCCCGGGGAACAGGGCGGCCACGGCGGCGTAGGGGCCGGGGATCCGCCACGACCCCACGGACCAGACCGGGCCGAGCGCCATCAGGACGCCTATCGCGATCCCCACGAGGGTTGCCCCGCGCAGGGCCCGGGCCTCGCGGGTGCGCGCCCCTCGGATCCCGAGGATCGCCGCCGTCAGCGCGGTCGCCCCGAGATAGAGCTGGACCTCATGCGTCGAGTGCCCGGGGATGCGCAGGGGAGCGGTCAGGGGGCCGAGCAGCCGGAGCTCCGCTGAGGCGGCCAGCCAGTCCACCGGCCATACGAAGAACTGTGCGATCTCGATCGTGCGCGCCCGGGATAATGCAGGGGCGATCGAAAGATAGGGCCTGGCCGCGATCCCGATCCCCAGCCCGCAGACGATGCCGACGATCCCCAGGCCGCGCCATGCCCGCACGGAGATCCCGCGCCCCCAGGCCAGGAAGGCGGTCAGAACCCCCAACAACAGTCCCCCGAAAACCGCCAGATGCCACGAGGAGAGGGCCATAAGCAGGATCGCCAGGATCAGGTCCGCCGCCCGCCGCCATGTGGGGTGACGTGTGTATCGGATGAGCGCAGCCATCGCCAGGGGGATCCACCCCATATACAGCAGCTGCAAGTGAATCAGATGAGCGATGCGATAAGGGGCGGCGGCGAACAGGAGGCCCGCAAGGAAGGCCGCCCGGCGGCGCCCCCCGCTGGCCCGCACCAGATGCGCCATCCCCCAGGCGGCGGTCCAGAACGAGAACAGGAACGCCACGTTATATCCGAGGGCGGGGATCCCGGTCGCCAGGATGAAGGGGAAGGCGAAGGGGAGGATCCCCAGTAAGGGCTCCGAATAGGCCAGCGTGCCTTTATGAGGATAGAAGATCGGCGCGTCGAACAATCCCCACGGCCGCTCCAGCAGCGCCCGCGTCTCCCAAGCCAGGGTCCATGTGTTCAGCAGTGGATCGCCCCAATCCTTGGGCAGCCCGTCGGCCATGCGGAACGCCACAGGGGCGGTGAGCACAACCGACCATAACCCGTATGCGATCGCGATGGCGCTGTTCCAGAGGAGAGCCCGACTTCGCCGGCTCATCGCACCCAGATCTCCCAGGGAAGCACGTAGAAGACATCGCCGGAAGGCCGTTGCAGGTGCACCATGGACGGCCAGAGATACCAGCCGATGCGCAAGCGATAGGCGCCCGGCTTGGCGATCCCCTCCAACCGAACCGGCACGGCGACCACTTCCCCCACGGGCCAATGATCCGTCCCCCAATAGGGGGGTCCGTCGTGCTGTCCCT
>JBEPYX010000494.1:0-1746 GCA_041641155.1 Thermoflexus sp. | reverse complement strand
TGAGCGAGCCGGTGGTCCAGATCGCCGGGACGCGCCGGATCGTGGTGGAGCTCCCCGGGGTCACCAACCTGGAGCAGGCGGTGAACACCATCAAACAGACCGGCCTGTTGGAGTTCGTCGACGCCGGAGCCGCTCCCCTCCCTGAAGGCACCACCATCCGCACCACTCTGGACGCCTCTCCCACCGGAACCCTTCCGCTCCCCGGAACCCCGACGCTGACCCCCACCCCCGCCTGGACGGAGACGGCACCGATCACCGGGACCGCCCCGATCAGCCCCACGGAGCGGATCTACCGGACGATCATGACGGGCCGGAACCTGCGCAGCGCCCGCCCCCGGCTCGATGAGCTCCGCCGGCCGGAGGTGGAGTTCACGTTAGACGGCGAGGGCACGCGGCTTTTCGCGGAATACACCTCCCAGAACGTGGGGCGCTATCTCTGCATCGTGTTGGACAAGAAGATCATCTCCTGTCCGGTGATCCAGGAGCCGATCACCCAGGGCCAGGGGGTGATCCGGATGGGCTCTGGGAGCACCCTGGCGGACGCCGAGAGGCTGGCGGTGGTGCTGCGCTACGGGGCCCTGCCCGTACCGCTGAAGATCGTCGACACCCGAAACATCGGGCCGACGCTGGGTCGGGAGTCCATCCAACGCAGCTTGATCGCCGGGATCGTGGGGTTCGCCACCGTTGCCATCTTTATGATCCTTTACTACCGGGTGCCGGGGGTTCTGGCCGTGCTGGCCCTCAGCCTGTATACGGCCCTGGTCTTCGCCATCTTCAAGCTGCTCCCCGTCACCCTCACCCTGCCCGGGATCGCCGGCTTCGTGCTCTCGATCGGGATGGCGGTGGACGCAAACATCCTGATCTTCGAGCGGTTGAAGGAGGAGCTCCGGGCCGGCCGGGCGCTGGCCATGGCCATCGACTACGGCTTCGAGCGGGCGTGGCCCTCGATCCGGGATTCCAATATCTCCACCCTGATCACCTGTGCTATTCTGTACGTGTTCGGCCTGAACTTCGGGGCCAGCATGGTGCGGGGGTTCGCCCTCACCCTGGCGATCGGGGTGGCCGCCAGCCTGTTCACCGGCATCTGGGTCACCCGCATCTTCCTGCACACGCTGCTGGATCGGCTCAGCGCCCAAGCCCATCCTCGATGGTTCGGGATCTGAGGGGATCCGTTGGAGGGCAAAGGATGATCGACATCATCGGCAAACGCTATTGGTATTTCGCCATCTCCCTCCTGGTGATCGTGCCCGGGCTGATCTCCCTGGCCCTCTACGGGCTGCCCCTGGCCATCGATTACACCGGCGGTTCCTTGATGGAGATCCGCCTCCCCTCCGGCGCCGCCGTCTCCACCGAGGACGTCATCGGGATCGTGGGGCAGGTCACCGGATTCAACGTGGCCGACATCCGGGTCCAGCCCACCCTCCAGGGCACGTTGATCATCCGCACCCGGGAGATGGACGCCGCGGCCCAGAGGCGGCTCGAGGAAGCCCTACGGTCCCGCTACGGAGAGATCACCTTGGAACGCTTCGAGTCGGTCGGGCCCACGGTGGGCGCCGAGGTGACCCGGGGGGCCCTGGTGGCGGTGGCGATGGCCTCGCTCGCCATCATGCTCTACCTCACCTTCGCGTTCCGACGCGTCCCCCATGCCTTCCGCTACGGCGTCGCCGCCGTCCTCGCCTTATTGCACGACGTGGCGGTCGTGGTGGGCGCTGCCTCGATCTTCGGCAAGGCCTTCGGATGGGAGGT
>JBEPYX010000493.1:0-1748 GCA_041641155.1 Thermoflexus sp. | reverse complement strand
CACCTGCCGAACTCCGGCCGCCTGCACGAGCTCCTGGTCCCGGGTTACCCGATGTGGTTGGCCCGACGGGACGGCCGGCGACGGACGCGCTATGACGTACAGGTGGTCGGCCTCCCCAACGGGGTCCTGGTCTCCGCCGACGCGCGGGTGCCCAACGCCCTCTTCCGGGAGGCCTGGCACCAGGGCCGGCTCCTGCCCTTCAGCGACTACACGGCCCTCCAGGCGGAAGTCCCGTTGGGGGAGGGCCGGGTCGATTTCCGCCTCACCGGCTCCGCCGGCACGGCTTACGTGGAGGTGAAGAGCGTGACGCTGGTGGAGGGAGGCTGCGGCCTCTTCCCGGACGCACCGACCGCGCGGGGGCGGCGCCACCTGGAAGCCCTGATGGCCGCTCGGGCCCACGGGGCGCGGGCAGCCATCCTCTTCATTGTGCAACGGCCCGACGCCCGTGCCTTCCGCCCCCACGACGCGGCGGACCCGGCCTTCGGGGAGCTCCTGCGGGCCGCCGTCGCCCAAGGGGTCGAGGCCATGGCCTACCGGTGTGAGGTCTCGCTGGAAGAGATCCGCCTCGCCGATCCGATCCCGGTGCTTCTGGATCGGCGATGAGGAACGCCCTCAACGGCAGGGGGGAGGATAGGGCTCCCACCCAATCAACCCCCGTTCGGTGCCTATACCGCGTGAACACTTTAGGGGATGAAGCGCTCTGCATCGAAGCCGACCGCTTCGCTCCTCCATCCGGAGCGCTTGCCCCGCTTCGCGAGACGCTGGCCGGCCCAATTCGTGTATATTTACGATAACGATGGGGGAGGCCCTTCCCCGAAACCGGCGCGGTCGTGCACTTCCCGGGGAAGCGGGAGGTTCCATGAAAGTTCTCACCGTGGCACAGATGCGCCAGGCGGAAGCGGCCGCCGACGCGGCCGGCCACACCTACGCGCGGATGATGGAGCGGGCCGGCCAGGCGGTTGCCGCAGAGATCATGCGGCGGATGCCCGTCCACGGCCGCCGCATCCTGATCTTGGTCGGGCCGGGCAACAACGGCGGCGATGGCCTCACCGCCGCCCGTTTCCTGAAGGAGGCCGGGGCGGATGTCGCCTGCTACCTGCTGAAGCCCCGCGAGGAGGCGGATCCGGTCTTCCAGGCGGCGAAGGCGGCGGGCTGCTTCATCGCCCATGCGGAAGACGATCGGACGGGACGGGTGCTGCGCCTCTGGGCCCGGAGCGCGGCAGTGATCGTGGACGCGCTGCTGGGGACCGGGACCACACGCCCGCTGGAGGGGGAGCTCCTCCGGATGCTCCAGGCGGTGCGCGCGGAGGTGAGCGACCGACGGCCGTGGCCCGCTTCGCTCTTCGCCCCGGGCGCCCCCTTGATTCCGCCCCTCGGCGCCCCGCCGGCGCCCCCCGAGCCGTGGCTGGTGGCGGTAGACGGGCCGACCGGGATGAACTACGACACGGGGGCGCTGGATCCCAACGCCTTCCACGCCGATCTGACGGTCACCTTCGCGCACCCTAAAGTGGGGCACTTCCGGTTCCCGGCGGCCCACGCGGTCGGCGAGCTGGTGGTGGCCGACATCGGGATCGAGCCGAAGTGGGTGCCGGAGGGCGCCTTCGAGGTCATGGACGCGGCTGTTGCGCGAGGGTGGTGCCCGCCACGCCCGGCGAACGCCCACAAGAACACTTTTGGGAAGGTAGCCGTGGTCGCCGGCTCCACGAACTACCCCGGCGCCCCCTGGCTGGCCGCCCAGGCGGCGGCCC
>JBEPYX010000492.1:0-1750 GCA_041641155.1 Thermoflexus sp. | reverse complement strand
CTGTCCATTGTAGGCCCCGATCCGTCGGGAAGAAAGAAGCAACCCTCGACCGCGGCGCCTAGCCGCGGAGCCGCAGCCAGAGCAACAGGACGAGCCCCTCCAGGCCGATGGCCAGGCTATTGGCCAGAGCGGGGCCCGAGGCCCCCCACCACGCGACGGACACCGGGGCCATGGCCAGATACGCGGCCGTCCCCAGGGCGGCCGCCAGTAGCGGCCGGAGGAAATCTTGGCGCGCGTAGAAGGCGCGGGCAGTCAGTTCAACGACGGTATAGGTCAACAACCCCGGCGCGAACATCCGGAGCGCGGCCCCGACCGCCGCCACCGAGGCCTCGCCGAAGGCCTCGCGGGCCAACAACCCACGCACCAGGGCCTCCCCGCCCAGCCACAGCCCTCCGCCCCCCAACGCCGAGAGCGCCCCGGCGACCCCCAGCGCCCAGGCCAGATCCCGCCCCATGGCCCTCCGATCGCCCCGGGCCGCGTGGGCGGAGAGGGTGGGCAGGAGCACCGTCGCCAGGCTGGTGCTGATCAACGACTGCGGAACCTGCATCAGGCGCCAGCCGTAGGCCAGGGCGGCAACCGCCCCCGGGTCCAGGCCGCCGATCAGCCGATACCCCCAGGCGATCTGGAAGTAAGCCAGCGAGACGATCAGCGCCCGCGGGAGCAGCAGCGCCCCCACCGTCCGCAGCCCTCGATGTCCCAGATCCATCCCCCAGGCCCACGGCCAGCCCCGCAACCCCGGAAGAAGGATCAGGTTGTGGAAGAGTGCGCCCAGCGCCACCCCCCACGCCAGCCCGAGGATCCCCAGGGGACGGGACAGGAGCAACGCCCCAAGGATCGGCCCCCCATCGGCCAGCACCGAGCCCAGGGCCGGCCAGGCGAAGCGCCGGGCCGTGTGCAGCACGGCGGTGAGCACCCCGCTGAGACCGAAGAGCACCGCCACGATCCAGAGCACCCGGAGCAACCGGATGGCCTCCTCCTGCACCAGCGGGGGCAGGCCCGGCCCGAAGACCGTGCGCACCCAGAAGGGGGCGCTCCAGGCGATCCCCAAGCCGACTAGGGCGAGTCCGACCACGGTGAGAAAGGCCACGGTGGTGGCCAGACGGGCTGCCTCATGGGGGTCCCGCACCGCCAGCGCGGTCAACACGGGCACCAGGACCACCGCCAGGGTCCCCCCGGTGAACAGGAACAGGAAATCTGGTACGACCATGGCCACATCGAAGGCGCTCTTCTCCGGCCCCGTGCCGAAACGCGCCGCGACCGCCGCCTGCGCCAGGAAGCCGGTGAGCTTCCCCAGCAGCCCCAGGCCCGCCACCACGGCCGCCGGCTGGATGATCCGGCGGAGGAACCCCTGGATCTCCTCAGGCACCGCGCCGCGCTCCTTGATGGGGAATCCGGATCGGAGACCTTCCCCATGCCGGGTGGATCACCTGTCCACCGCCCGCCAGAACTCGGTGTAGAAATCCAGATAGGCCTCCAGGGCCCCGGCCCATAGCGCATCCTCATGCGCCCCTGGGCGCACCTCCAGCCGAACCGGGACCCCTCGGTCCTTCAGGATCCCGGCCAGCCGTTGCGTCCCCGCCAGCGCCCAGTCCGCCTCCCCGGCGTCCAAGTAGACCGGCAGCCCCCGAAGATCCGCTTGCCGAGCCAGGACAAAGGGATCGTAATCCGGCGGGGCCCGGTTCACGTCCAGCGCGGGGCTGTGCCCTCCCACGCGGGCGAAGGCCTCGGGATGCCGAAAGGCGATCTCCAA
>JBEPYX010000491.1:0-1760 GCA_041641155.1 Thermoflexus sp. | reverse complement strand
ATGGGGAAGCTCCCTCTTCCGGGAGGGCGCCGCTTGAATCATCCGCGATGAGGAGGAAAGCGATGACGCATATCATCACCAGCCTGTGCCTGCGGGATGGATCCTGCGCCCAGGTCTGCCCGGTGGACTGCATTGTCCCCGGCAAGCCCGAAGACCAGTGGCCCTGGTATTACATCGATCCAGACACCTGCATCGACTGCGGCGCGTGCGTCCCCGAGTGCCCCTATGAGGCCATCTTCCCGGAGGATGAGGTGCCCGAAGCCTACACGATGAAGCCCGGCCAGGTCCGCATGATCATGCGCGCGCCCGGGGACATCGAGCGCTACGAGGCGCAGGGAGGCGAGGTCGTCAACCTCCGGGAGGACATCCCCTTCAACTACAAATTCTTCAAGGAAGGGCCCGGCTACAGCGCCAAGAGCATGTAGCCCCTGCCCGAAGAGGGTTCTCCCCGCAACAGGCCTGGCCCCGGCTGCTGGCACAGCCGGGGCCTTTTGGTGTCCGCAAACGAAGAGATGGACCGCAGGGCCCGCCATCAGCGAGCCGCGGCGCCGTCGTGCTCCCCGTAGTTATAGAGAAAGTGAATCAGGGCCTCGATCCCCCGCGACCACGTAGGGAGGTGAAGCTTCTCATTGGGGGCGTGGAAGTTGTCGTCGGGCAGCGCGAAGCCGGTCAACACCGACTCCATCCCCAGGATCTCCTTCAACTGGGTCACGATGGGGATCGTTCCCCCCTCCCGCTTGAAGAAGGGACGTCGCCCCCACACGGCTTCGAGGGCGCGGCTCAAGGCCTGCACGGCTGGATGGTTCCGATCGGTGAGGGACGCCCGCACCCCGGCCATGGGGATCACCTCCCAGCGCACGGTCTTCGGCGCCCGCTCCTCCAGGTAGCGCAACAACTGCCGGTGGACCTCCTCGGGATCCTGATCCGGCACCAGCCGCATGGAGAGCTTGGCCATCGCATAAGCGGGGACGATCGTCTTCGCCCCTGGCCCGGTGAACCCCGCCAGCAACCCGTTAACCTCCAGGGTGGGCCGCGCCCCGATGCGCTCGATGGGCGTGTATCCGACCTCCCCCCACAGGGCCGGCGCCCCGGTGATCTCCAGATAGAAGCGCTCGTCCATCGGCAGCCGGGCCAGCTCGGCCCGCTCCTCCTCGGTCAGGGGGCGCACCCGATCGTAGAACCCCGGCAGGGTCACCCGCCCCTCGGCGTCGTGCATCCCGGCAATCAGCTCGCAGAGGACCTGGGCAGGGTTGTGGACCACGCCCCCATAAAGCCCGGAGTGCAGATCATGGGCTGGCCCATACACCCGGAGCTCGAAGAACGCCAGGCCCCGCAACCCATAGGTGATCGTTGGCATATCCGGCCCGATCATCCCCGCGTCCGGGTTCAGGGAGACCGATGCCCGCAACCGCTCCCCGTTCCGCCGGATGAAATCCGGCAGATGGGGAGAGCCGATCTCCTCCTCTCCCTCGACCAGGAACTTCACATGGACGGGAAGGGTGCCGCTCCGGATGACGGCCTCGAAGGCCGCGATGGAAGCCATCACCTGACCCTTCATATCGGAGGCGCCGCGAGCGTAGAGGTGATCGCCCCGCACCGTCGGGTCGAACGGCCCACTCTCCCACTGATCCAACGGGTCGGGCGGCTGCACGTCGTAATGGCCATAGATCAGCACCGTGGGGGCCTCCGGCCGGCCCGCCGGGGCTTCGGCGTAGACCAGCGGACACCCCCCGGTGGGAAGGATCTCCACCGATTCCGCC
>JBEPYX010000490.1:0-1762 GCA_041641155.1 Thermoflexus sp. | reverse complement strand
TGGCCAGCGCCAGCGCCTGAACGATCATGAAGCGGGTGGTGATCTCCGGCTTGCCCAGGCTGATGAAGAGCGTTCCCGCATGCTCCCAAAACGGGCGCGCGATGAAGATCAGAACCAAGATGCGCACGAACCACGCGCTGGGCAGCCACCGCTCGCCGTAAAGCAGGACGATCAGATCGGGAGCGATGATGAAGAGCATCACGGACACCGGCAGGGCGACGATGGCGATCAGCCACATGACCATGGCCGCCGCCTTGCGCAAGCGCTCCCGATCCTCCTGAAGCCGGGCATATGTGTAAAACGCGGTTCGAGCAATGACGGCATTAAACAAAATCCCAGGCCACTGGGCGAGGCGATACGCCCGATCGTAAAATCCCAGCGCGGTCACGCCCACAAATGTCCCGATGAAGAAATTGTCCAGCTGCGCGAAAAGCATGCCGGCTAGGAACCCCAGGCCCACCGTCGCCCCGAATCGCAGGAACCGAAGGGCCAGGGACGGATCGAACCGCCCGCGCCCCCGCCATATCGGATGGAGCCGCGGCCAGACCAACCCGACGATCCCAACCAGGGCGAGCAGGTTGTAGGCGGCGTTCTGAGCAACCAGGCTCCAAACGCCAGCGCCGTGAAGGGCCAGCCAGAAGGCTGGGATGTAGGATAAAGAGAAGGCAAGGCTCCGGACCAGGCCGACGGGGGCGAAGCGAAGTTCCCTTTCCATCAGGACGGCACCGATGTTGCCGATCCCCTCCACCGCCGCTGAGATCGCCAGAGCGGCCGCCACCGTCACGACCTGGGGGGCGTAACCCAACCGCCTCAGAAACGGGACGGCCAGAAGGAAAAGCAACAGCCCGCCCAGCCCCAACCCCACCTCTAAAATCACATAGGTGGCGATGGCTTCCCCCGTGCTCTCCCGGTGCTGGCCGAAGGCCTGCCCCAGCCCCACCTTGGTCTGGAGCCGCAGGAGCTGGGCGAAGAACATCGCCAGGGCGAAGACGCCGAAGGCCTCCGGCGGCAGCATCCGGGTGAGGAGGATGTTGGCGATAAAGCCGAAGGCCAAGGTCCAGTACGTGCTCAGGGCCACCCAGATCCCGCCGCGGACCGCGGAATAGGCCAGAGGCGCTTCCGCTGTCGCTCGCTCCACCGGCGCTCCTTTCGTTCAACCCGGATCCCCGATCCCCTCCGCTGCTTCCCGAGGGGAACCCAGAGGCACAGAACGAGGGCTCATCTCCGGTTTATGATTATATGTTCCCCCATTGCGAACCAGGGGATCAATCCCATGGCTTCCCGGATGAGACCGGAGCGGCGGGACAGCGGCGCGGGGTCGGTCTGAAGGCCGGGGATGAGCCAGCATCCATCCGCCGATCACGAACGGGGGATCATGGGGCCGGGATCCGGACAAGGTCGATGGTCCCCCCGCTCTGGCCTGGCTGGGGATCATACGGCGCGACGAGGGTCTGATACCCGGATGGGGGGAGCCCGCGCTGGATCGAACCCTACCCTGCAGCCCATGCCCCTATCCCACCCAGGTGCGGATCGGGCGGCGGGGACACGCAGGCCCTCGGGGTCCCCTCCGCCGCAGCCGCGCGCGGGGTCCCGGGGAGCGAGGAGGGGACCCCGCTGAGAGTGGGGGCTCCCCCATGGGGAGACGGCGGGCCGTGGGGGCGCCGGCCTTGCTCCCAGCCGACACGCCAGGAGCCCAGGCCGCCCAAGATCCCTTACGTCCCCCATCGGTCGATCGTCCGCCCGCTCATCGCCCTCCGGCGCC
>JBEPYX010000489.1:0-1779 GCA_041641155.1 Thermoflexus sp. | reverse complement strand
CCCCCAGCCGGTCCACCGCCAGATACACCCGGAGCAGGTCCGCCGGGTCGCTGCGGAAGGTGTCCTCGGTGGAGAAGCGCAGCTCGATGTGGGGGGCCTGTTCCCGGATGAAGGTCAGCACCTCCGCCGCCCGGTCAATGATCTCCTCCACGTCCATGCCATGGCTGAAGGCCCGTAGATACGAGGAGACGCCGATCACCACATCAATCCCATCCACCCCGGTCTCCAGGGCCCGCTTGGCGTCCTCCAGATGGCAGCGGATGTGGGTGAGCACCTTGCATCGCAACCCCAGGCGGGCGATCGTTCGGCAATCCTCGAAGCTCTTCGGCGAGGCCGAGGGGTTGGTAAGCTCGATGTATTCCACCCCGAACTCGTCCAGAGCGCGGGCGATGCGGATCTTGTCCTCGGTGGAGAAGTAGGCGCCTGCGAATTGTTCCCCCTCGCGCAGGGTGGATTCGATGATGTAGAAGCGGTCCAACGGCATGGCCCTCCTCCTCTCGCATGGGCTTGGGATCGCGGATCCCTCGGGCGCACGAACGGCTCACCCCTCGATCGCCCCCGAGGCGATCCGCTCCAGGGCGCGGGCGAGCACCCGGATGCCGGTCTGATATTCCGAAAGCACGATGTGCTCCTCGGGCGTGTGGTCCAGCCGCGCGTCGCCCGGCCCGTAGGCCGCGATCGGGCAGCGCCAGGCGGGCCCGACGACGTTCATGTCCGAGGTGCCGGACTTCAAGAGGAAGCGGGGGCGGAGCCCTTCCCCCCGGATGCCAGCCAGCAGCGCCCGCACGAGCGGGCTGTCGGCCGGCCCCCGCCACGCGGGTTCTTCCCCTTCCGTCCGCCAGATCGCCCCGAACGTCTCCAGCATCGGGCGGATGGCCTCTCGCCATCGCTCCGGCGGCCAGGCCTCCGGCAGTCGGAACCCCACCGTCATCTCCGCCCACTCCCGAAGGCCATCCCCATCGGCGGCCAGCCGGCGAAGGGACGGGGTGACCTGATCGAAGAGCGGGCCCGGCGGCGAAACGGAGCGGGCATGCTCCCGAAGCGCCACCCATAGGTCCACCAGCCGCTCGGCAGGGTTCGGCTCGGGGACGGCGGTGTGGCGGTTGGGCGCTTCGAGGCGGACATGCAGGAGGAGCCGGCCTTTGTAGCCCAGGGCGATGGCGTCCGCCCCGCTGGGCTCCAGGATGAGGACCATGTCCGGCCGCGGCCCGGTGCGCGTGAGGTGGCGGGCGCCCCGCGAGGTCGCGGATTCTTCCTCCACCGCGCCGACCACGATCCAGCGCCACCCCGGCCGGGCGCCCACCCGGGCGACGGCGACGACGGCCGCCGCGAGCGGCCCCTTGGCGTCCACCGATCCGCGGCCGTAGAGCCGGCCGTCCTCCACGCGTACCGGGATCTCCCCGGGGACGGTATCCAGATGCCCGAGAAGGAGCAGCGTCCGCGGCCCTTCCCCCAGCGCGCCGACGGCGTTGCCCGCCTCATCCATCCACGCCTCGAATCCGTGCCGGGCCATCCACTCCGTCAGGAAAGCGGCGGCCTCGCCTTCAGCCCCGGACGGGCTCGGGATGCGGACCAGCTCCTCCAGCAGGGCGATGGCCTCCCGATCCGCCACCGCGCCGCTCATCCTTCCCCTCCTTCGGCCGCGGAGGAAGCCGCGAGGGGGACCTCGGCGAGTGCCCGCTCCAGGGCGGCGGCGATCTGCTCCAGGTGCGAGGCCTCGATGATCAAGGGGGGCAGGAACCGGACCACGTCGGGGCCGGCGGGGAGCCCCAGCACGCC
>JBEPYX010000488.1:0-1781 GCA_041641155.1 Thermoflexus sp. | reverse complement strand
CCCCGAGTGCGTCCTCCAGGCGCTTGCGCCGGGTGATCCGGACGGGGGCCAGGAGGATGAGATCGGCCTCCATCAGGCCCAGCCGCTCCACCAGCGAGCGGGTCAACGGGGTCCAGCGGAAGAACCCCGCCAGATCCACCCCGTTCGGGATGACGTGAATCCGCTCCGGCGGGATCCCCCACGCGGCGGCCAGCGCGCGCCGGCGGGACTCTGAGACGGTCACATGAATCACCGGCCACGGCCGAAAGATCAGATCCCACGGCGCTCCGGGGAAACGCGGCTTCCCCTCCCGCAGGACCACCGCGTCGTGGTGCCAGCCGATCCAGCGCCGGGGCTCCTGGTGGACCAGATCGTAAAGCGCCGCGGAGAGGGCGAGGTTCTTGTCGAGGGAGCAGACGTTATGGAGGATCGCCGCCTCCACCCCCCGCAAGGCCTCGGAGAGGGCGGCGCGCAATCGGCTTCGCCACACCTCGAAATCGGGCGGAACGTGCCCCGCCGCCAGCGCCGCCTGGATCGGGGCGATCTCCGGGTGGCGCCCGTACATCGGGGGGATGAGGACCGTCTCTACGCCCGGGGCCTCAATCTGCGCCTCGCCGGCGATCACCCGCACCCGATAGCCGGCCTCGGCGAGATACCGCGCCTGTTGGGCCAGCACCGCCTCCACACCGCCGACGACCGGAGGGGCCGTATAGTGGATCAAGGCCACCGTCGCCGGGCGCCGCACTGCACCCATCGCCGCTCCGCCTCAACCGGGATGTCCCACCGACCCCACGCGCCATCGGCGCCGTGGGAAAACCTGGGCCCCCGGTGCGCGGATCCCCAAGGCCGGTGAGGGCTCCTTGCGCGG
Source organism: Thermoflexus sp. (assembly GCA_041641155.1). Classification (GTDB taxonomy): domain Bacteria; phylum Chloroflexota; class Anaerolineae; order Thermoflexales; family Thermoflexaceae; genus Thermoflexus. The sequence continues at coordinate 934 of JBEPYX010000488.1, read as the reverse complement.
AACGCTGCCAACCGGTTTACTATGATGCATAGGCGCGATCGCCCCCTCGCGCCTCGCTCGAAGGATCCATCCGCCACCGGGTTGTTCCCCGGGGATCGGGGGCCCATGTCCAGACCCCAACGGGAGGGGCCAGGATGCACGCCCTGCTTTGGATTCTACAATTCCTCCTCGGGGTTTACTTCACCATCACCGGCTTCGTCCACTTCATCGTGCCCCCCGGCCTTCCGGAGCCGATGGCCTGGATGTATGAGCTCCCCACCGCCCTTCACTGGCTCAGCGGATCGGCGGAGATCCTGGGCGGCCTGGGGCTGATCCTCCCCGGCCTCGTCCGCTTCCAGACCCGCCTGACGCCCCTGGCTGCCGCGGGGCTGGTGCTCGTGATGATCAGCGCAGCCCTCTGGCATCTCTCGCGCGGAGAGTTCCCTAACATCTTGATGAACGCGATCCTGGGCGGGATCGCCGCCTTCATCGCTTACGGGCGCTGGCGGCTGCGTCCGCTGGAGACCGGCTAGCCTGCGGCTTCCCCACACCGCCCGGCAGGTCCATGACGGGCTCCGCCGCGGCCGCCCTTGCAGCGATGGGGATGGGGAAAGAGAGAGGCGAGCGCCGATGCGCGCACCGCGATGGCTCTGGGGTCTGATCCTCGTCTGCTTGGGCGGGAGCGCTCTTCCCCCCAATGCGATTCATTCACAGGCGGATCCGGTGGGTTCCTTCCGGGTTTACCTCCCCCTGGTGACCCAACACACGTCTCCTGGGCCTGCGGGGGCAGATTTCGGGCTGGTCTTCATCACCTCCGCGGAATCCCCAGCAGACGCGGCCCGCTTCGAACGGGCCCGAGGGGTGGGCGCCCGCTGGGATCGCTGGCCCCTCTACTGGAGCGGGGTGGAAACGTCGCCCGGCCAGTTCCAGTGGAACCAGGTGGATGTCGCCCTGC
>JBEPYX010000487.1:0-1784 GCA_041641155.1 Thermoflexus sp. | reverse complement strand
TCGCCCGGGTTCAGGAGGGCGAGCAGGGTGGCGATCATGCATTCGGTGGCCCCACAGCACACGGTGATGTGGCGCTCCGGATCAACCTCCATCTCGTAGAAGCGACGATATTTCTCGGCGATCGCCTCCCGGAGCCGCGGGCTCCCCCAGGTGATGGCGTATTGATTGTAGTCCTCCTGGATCGCGCGGACCGCCGCCTCTTTCAGCGGCTCCGGGGCGGGGAAATCCGGGAACCCCTGGGCCAGGTTGATCGCGCCGAACTGATGGGCCCATCGGGTCATCTCCCGGATCACCGATTCCGTGAAATAACGCACCCGATCGGCCGTGCGCGCCATCGAAGCCATCCGTTCTAGATTTCATCAGGTCATCGAGTGGAGCGCGACGTTGACGTCCGATGGACCTCCCAGCCGCGCCAGGGACAGGCGAAGATGCCATGCCATTCGAGGTTGAAATGGATGCTAATCAAAACGGCGACTGCTGTCAACCTTGCCGGGCCTTTCGGATAGCGTCCTAGAGGTTCCCCGGATTCGCTTCATGGCGCTCCGCGCTAAAATGAGCCGGGTCCCATCGGCGATCCCGAATGGGGGGAGCATGCCCTATGCGGCGTTTCTTCGGCGCCTTCCTGCCGATCCGCGTCGGCCTGACCGGAGCGGACATCGCCATCTTGCTGCTCCTGATCACCATCCTGATCCTGGGGATGACCCTGGCGGTCCGGGCGCCGGCGACGATCTCCGGGCCCATCATCCGGCTGGCTCCGGAGGCCCTGCCCGGTTACACCGTCCGCTCTCTCCTGCGCATGGCCGCCGCCTATGCCCTCTCCCTCCTGTTCTCCCTGACGGTGGGCTACCTCGCGGCGCGGCACCGCTGGGCCGGCGCGGTGATCCTCCCCCTGCTGGACGTCCTGCAATCGGTTCCGATCCTTTCCTTCCTCCCCGTTGTCGCCCTGTCGCTCACGGCCCTCCTTCCGGAGGCCATCGCAATGGAGGTGGCCTCGGTGGTCCTGATCTTCACCAGCCAGGTCTGGAACATGACCTTCAGCGTTTATCAATCCATGATCACCCTCCCAGAGGATCTCCAGGAGGCGGCTCGCATCTTCCGGCTGAACCCGTGGCTACGCTTCCGGCATCTGGAGCTCCCCCACGCGACCATCCCCCTGATCTGGAACAGCATGATGAGCTGGGCCGGGGGCTGGTTTTTCCTGATGGCCGCGGAGACCTTCACCGTCGGCGCCCGCGACTTCCGGCTGATCGGCCTGGGCACCTACCTCCAGATGGCCGCACAACAGGGAGACCTGAAGGCCCTGGCCTGGGGGCTGGGGACCCTGGTGGGGGTGATCGTGGGGATGGACCAGCTGGTCTGGCGACCGCTGCTGGCGTGGGCTGATAAGTTCCGGCTGGAGCTGGTGGAAAGCGAGGAGGCGCCTACCTCCTGGCTCTACGACCTCTGGCAGCGGGCCACCCTTGCCGAGCGGTTCACGGAGCGGATCTGGACACCCCTGTTGGAGCGCATCGACGCGGCGCTGGGGCGCCTCAGCGAGCGGCTCGCCGTCTTCCCAGCCCCGAACCCCATCCCTGCTGGGGTGGTCCTGACCCTCCTGGCGGCCATCGCTGCGATCGGGCTCGCGTATGGGGCGGACGCCGCGCTCCGGCTCTTGCGGGCGCTGCCGCCGGCCAGCCTTCCCTTGATCGGGCTGGCCGCCCTGGCCTCCGCCGCCCGTGTGCTCGCCGCCCAGCTCATCGCCCTGGCCTGGACGGTCCCCCTGGGGGTGGCGATCGGCATGAACC
>JBEPYX010000486.1:0-1787 GCA_041641155.1 Thermoflexus sp. | reverse complement strand
ATCCGGCGCTTGAGCCGCTGCTCCACGGGGAGCTTCTCCTCCCCCGCCTCCTGAGGCACCACATGGGAGGCGGGGATGAACCCGCGCAACCGGCCCACCTTCACCACCAGCCCGCCCTTGTTGTAACCGTTGACCGTGAGCTCCAGGATCTCCCCGGCCTGCATCCATTGGCGGGCCTGCTGCCAATCTTCCTCCATCAGCGCCCGCTGAAGCGAGAGCAGGATGTTCCCGCTACGGTCCTCCGGGTTCACCACCTGGACCTGGATCACATCGCCTTCGCGCAGGACCTCGCGGATCTCCTTCGGCATGCGCTCCAACTCGCGGCCGGTGATCACCCCTTCCGCCTTCATCCCGATGTCCACGAGGATCTCCGTGGGAGTGATCCGGAGGATCGTCCCCCGCACGATGTCCCCGCGCCGGAGCGCGGAGGGGGACATCTCCAGCCACTCGCCCATCTCGGCCATGGCGTCGGCGCTCTCCGAAGGATCCCGCCGCGTCTCTTCCGCCATCCTCGCTTTGCTCCCAACCGCAGATTCCCGCCCCCCGGGGCTTGCCCCAATTATAGCCAGGAGGGTGAGATTGAGCAAAGGAAGCCACAGCGCGGAGATGCGACGCGCGCCCCGCCCGGCTCACGCCCACCGCAAGGAGACATCGCCCGCCAAGAAATGCATCCGACGCCCGTCCAGGAGGCGCAGCCAAAGCCCGCCCGCCGCGCTCACGGATTCGGCGATCCCTTCCCAAACCTCCCCGGCGGCATGGATCCGAACCCGATGGCCGAGCATGATCAGCCGATCCGCCCAAGGCTCCCACACCCGGGCCCCCTCATGCCATCCGGAATACCAGCGGGCGAAGGCCTGCAACAGGCCCTCCAACACGATCGACCGGGGGACGGACCGTCCCAGGGTCTGACGGAGGCTGCCCAGCACGTCGATCAGCTCGGGAGGCACCTCCTCGAGGAGGGTGTTGACATTTATCCCGATCCCGATCACTGCGAAATCCGGAGGGACGGCCTCCACGAGGATCCCCCCGGCCTTCCGCCAGGACGCCGGGGGGAAATCCTCCCCCAGGGCGGGAGGGATCATCAGATCGTTGGGCCACTTGAGGCCGGCCGGGCACCCCGCCGCCTCGACGGCTTCCACCGCTGCCAACCCTGCGAGCATCGCCAGCTGCGGCCAGTCCGCCGGCGGCCGCCGCGGCCGGACCAAGATCGAGACCGCCAAGGCCACCCCTGGCGGGGTCCACCAGGCGCGACCGGCCCGTCCGCGCCCGGCCGTCTGCATATCGGCCAGCACCACCGTCCCCTCCGGGGCGCCCTTCTCCCCCAGATCCCGGGCGATGTCGTTCGTAGAGCCCACCTCCGAATAAACAAGGATGTCTTGAACCCATGGGATCCGCTCCGCTATCCGCAACACTTCCATGGCATCCCAACCCATCGCGCTCTCCCCTTCACAGCTTCGATGGTGAACCTCGCCCCCCATTCCCCCGTTTTAGGATAAGATATCCGCACGGCTGTGACCGCTTCCCACCGTTCGGGCGCTTCGATCCCCCGCGCACCCTTCCATAGGGGGACCTCGGAACCGAGGGGCCGAGATTCAGGGGCTTCGAGCCGCGGTGGGCGGGGATAGGCGGTCCCCTTCCGCCAAAATTCCGCGGAGGGAGGTTCCCATGGGTTTGAAGGAACGGCTTCAGGAGGACTTGAAGGCGGCCATGCGGGCTGGGGATGAGCCCCGCAAGACCGCCATCCGGATGGCGCTGCTGGCGATCCGGATGGCCGAGGTCGAGGCGGC
>JBEPYX010000485.1:0-1789 GCA_041641155.1 Thermoflexus sp. | reverse complement strand
GATGGCGACGTTGGGGTGGTCGGGGCCGAAGACAGCCTCATCAATCCGCAGCGCCCGCTCGTAGGCTGCTCTGGCTCCAGGGTAGTCGGCCAAAGCGTGCAGGTGGTAGCCCAACGAGTTCCACAGCCGCCCGGCGGTGAGCGGGTCGAGCGCTTCGGCATGGCCAGCCGCGGCGCGGATGTGGGGAAGAAGAGGGGCATAGAGGGCATAGTTTCCGGTGCGGTCCACCTCGTCGTTGGTCGCTACCGCTAGATCGGCGAGGGCGGAGAGGAAGGACCTCACCTCTTCCTCCCGCCTCTTCAGGGTGGACGCGAGAGCTCGCGCAAACTCCGCCAGCAGGGGATGGATCGCCGGTCCCTCCTTGAGCAGCCCCAGGCCCACCAGTTCCCCCACCGCCTCGCCCAACGCCTCGGGGTCATCCGCCACCCGCCGCAGGATGGATTCGGGGATAGGGGTGTTGGGGGCCAGGAAACCGCAGAAGATGAAAAGACGACGGGCATCCTCCCCTTTGACCTGCCCCCAGGAGAGTTCAAAGGTGGTCCAGAGGTTGAGGTCGTGCTGGGTAGGGGAGCCGTATTCAGGCTGCCAGTCCCTCATAGAGGGATGGTCGAAGACGTTCTCCAGCCTCTGCAGGTATTCGCCCACGGTGAGATAGGGCTGGCGGTGCAGGTACCGACCGGCCAGGTCCAGCGCCAGGGGGAGATGGCCCAGCCGCTCGGCCAGCGCGTCCAGGTCGCTGTCGGCCGCGCGCGCTGGGGGAAGGTAGCGGCGCAGGAAGGCGCGGCTCTCCTCGGGCGTGAACTCGTCCAGCGGCAGGATGTCCAGCCCCAGATAGGGGGGCCAATCCCGGCGGCGGGCGGTGAGGAGCAGCCGCAGATTGCTGTGGCGGAGGCGGGGGAGGATGGTTTTCTGGGCGGCCTCGATGTCCTCCAGGCCGTCCAGGAGGAGCAGGCGGGGGCCCTCGGCCTTCCAAACGTTCAGCACCCGTGCCACATAGTCGGCTTGCTTCTCGCCTTCGATCCGGCGCAAGCCCATCGCCTCGCCGCAGGCGGCGATCTGCTCGTCCAGCAGGTCGGGGTTGCTCAGGTCCAGCCAGTGAACTCCCCGGAAGCGGTAGCCGTAGCGGTAGGCGAACTCCACTGCCAGTTGGGTCTTGCCCACGCCGCCCATCCCGGCGATGGCCTGGGTCACCACGAGGGCCTCCTGGCCTCCCCGATGGGGGGGGAGCAGCGCCTCGGCCAGGCGGCGCAGGGGCGCATCCCGCCCGGTGAACAGCGCGTTGCGAAGGAGGGGGAGGCGGGAGCCGGGGGGAAGGTCGCCGGGGAGGGTCACCTGCCCGCGCAGGGCCTGTGCCTGGTCGGCGGTGAGGGAGACGATATTGCCGCTGCTGATGATGATGACGCTGCGGGAAACATCCCCCAGAACCACCACCTGGCCGGCGATCAGGGCCGTCCTGAGAACGTCCCGATCCTCCGGGGAGAGGGGCTGTTGGGCCGCCAAGAGTTCCAAGATGCGTTCCAGCTGCCTGTGGAGCGCGGCGAAACCCTCCCGTTGCTCCTGGCGGACCTGGAGGAGGATCTGGAGGACCACCGGCAGGGTAAAGCCCTGGAGGGTGCCGACGGCGGCCTGCAGCGCCTCGGCGTAGAGGCGGGCGCCGCGGTCGATCTGGGCAGGAGTGAGCACCCGGCCCAGGTCATGGGCCAGCGCCTCCCGGAGGGCCGCCTCCACGTCATCCAGACCCATCGCCTCGGGCAGTTCGGCCAGCGCCGCCTGCACCGGGGGCAGTGTG
>JBEPYX010000484.1:0-1792 GCA_041641155.1 Thermoflexus sp. | reverse complement strand
ACCACCGTCTCGAAGATGGGGCCGGTGTAATACTCCAGGCCCCGCACCATCGTGAACGAGATCCGGTAGCGCGCCGGGGGCACCCCCATCTCCTCCAGGAACCGGATCAGGACCCGGAGCTCCTCGATCCCCTCCAGGCCCTCAGGGATCTCCGCCTCCCGCATCCGACGGGCCAGCTCCTCCAGAACCTCCGTATTCTCCCCCTCGACGCGCAGTAGATCCAGCATGCGCTCCGCCGCCACCTCGGGGATCCCATACCGGCGCATCTCCTCCCGTACACCCTCCAGGCCCAGGCGGTCGAACTTGTCGATGGCCCGGTAGAGGCCCCCGAGGAGGGGCTCGGGGACCCCGGAGTAGCGCCCGAGGCCAGTGAGCAGCTTGCGGTCGTTGATCAAAACGGTGAAGTTTCGGAACCCCAGGCGGGTGAGGGCGTCATCGATGAGGGCGATGATCTCCGCATCGGCAGCCATGGAGGCGGTGCCCACGATGTCAGCGTCGCACTGGTAAAACTCGCGGTAGCGCCCTTTCTGGGGCCGCTCCGCCCGCCAGACCGGGGCGATCTGATACCGCTTGAACGGCCGGGGGAGGTTCGGATACATCGCCACCACCCGGGCGAGGGGGACCGAGAGGTCATAGCGCAGGCTGAGCTCCTCCCGGCCCTCCCGGTGGCGGGCGTCGTAGATCAGCTTCTCGGCATCCGGCCCGTATTTGCCCATCAGCGTCTCCCGCAGCTCCAGGGCCGGCGTCTGGAGCGGCTCGAAACCGTAGACCTCGAAGATCTCCTCGAAGGTGCGGATCACATAGCGGCGCAGCATCATCTGATCTGGAAGGATGTCCCGCATCCCGCGGGGCAAACGGGGCTCCATCTCCGCTCCTCTTTTTGTGGGAATCCAAGATTCCTTCTCATTTTATAATGTGGAAGCGAGGGTGGTTCTCCTTCACCGATCGGAGGAAGGTGGGATGGTTCGCCTGATTTATCGCAATCAGGTGTTCGAGGTGCCGGCCGGCCTGACCGTCCGGGAGGCCATGAAGCAGGTCGGCCTGAACCCAGAGATCACGCTGGCCGTGCGGGATGGGAAGCTGCTCCATGAGAACACCGTCCTCCAGGAGGGCGACGAGGTCAAGCTGATCGCGGTGATCTCGGGGGGCGCAGCTTGAGCCCCGCCGATCGATCGGAAGGAGCACCCCATGTTAGCGGTTCTGGCGGCGGCCTACCTGTTGGGGGCCATCCCGACAGCCTATCTGGTGGCCCGATGGGTGGCGGGGTTGGACATCCGGACAGTGGGGGATGGGAACCCGGGGGCCCGCAACGTGTGGCTCCACCTGGGCTGGCGGTGGGGGGTCCTGGTGGCGGCCCTCGACATGTTGAAGGGCTACGCGGCGGTGCGCATGGCCCAGACCCTGGGCTTCTCGGAGCCCCAGGCGTTCCTGGCAGGGGCGGCAGCAGTGCTGGGCCACGACACCTCCCCCTTCCTCCGCTTCCGCGGCGGGCAGGGGCTGGCCACCACCCTGGGGGTGATGCTGGCCCTGCTCCCCCTGGAGACCCTGTTCGCCATCGCGGTGTTCCTGCTGGCCTACCGGCTGACCCACCGCTGGGACGAGAGCCTCTTCGCCGGCATGATCTGGCTGCTGCTCCTGGTGCTGCTCTTGAGGCACGATCCCCGGCGCCTCCTCTATCCCGTCGCCCTGCTGCCCACCGTGGGGGTGAAGAAGCTGATCGACCAGGCCCGACGCTCCGGCCGCTTCCCACGCCCCCTACGTCTCCACTGACGGAACCATCGGGGGGAGACCG
>JBEPYX010000483.1:0-1792 GCA_041641155.1 Thermoflexus sp. | reverse complement strand
GAATTGACCGCCAACGTCGCCCACGATCTCCGGACGCCGCTCACCACCATCCGCTTGTTGCTGGAGGAGCTGAAGCCGGCGGATCCGCTCCCGGCCCCGTGGACGCGGCTGCTCCAGGAGCTGGACCGCTTGATCCGCCTGGTGGACGCGTTGCTGGACCTGGCCCGTCTGGAGGCGGGGGAATGGCCGCTCGCCTATGAGGCGTTGGAGGTCCGCCCCTGGGCTCAGGGCTGGGTAGAGCGGTTCGCCCCGCTATGGCAGGCGCGGGGCCTGACGGTTCGGGTGGAGATCCCCGAGGGGCTTCGGGTGTGGGCGGACCCGGAGTGGGCCGGGCGGGCGTTGGGGAATCTCCTGGACAACGCCATTAAGTTTACCCCGCCCGGCGGCGTGGTGGAAGTGCGGGCCTGGCCCGAGGGGGAATGGGTAGCGATCGAGGTGGCGGACACCGGGCCCGGGATCCCGCCAGAGGATCTTCCTCGGATCTTCGAGCGCTTCTACCGGGGGGATCGCCATCGGGGGCGCGGCGGCAGCGGCTTGGGGCTGGCCATCGCGCGCCACGCCGTGGAGGCGCACGGGGGGCGTATCCAGGCCTTCAGCGAGCCGGGGCGCGGGGCGCGCTTTGTTTTCACCCTCCCGGCCGCCGAAGTGGGGTGAAGGTGCAGCCCGACGGGGCGACCCGGGCGGGGGGAGGAGCTCCGCCCATCCCTTGCGAGGAGGATCCCGATGCCTGCGACAGGCCGTTCGGTGCCGATGCTCCTGCGGGCGCTGACCGTCGGCCCGCTGGCGACCAACTGCTACATCGTCGCCTGTCCGGAGACCCGTGAGGCGTTGATCATTGATCCGGGGTGGGATCCCCAGCAGATCCTCGCCCATGTCCGGGCGCTGGATCTCAAGGTTCGCTACGTGGTCAACACCCATGCCCACTGGGACCACATCGGGGCGAACGCCGCCGTGTGCTCCGCCACGGGGGCGCGCCTGGCGTTGCACCCGGCGGATCTCCCCTTGCTGCAAGCGAAGGGGGGCGCGGACTGGTGGGCGATCCCCCTTCCCCCGAGCCCCCTTCCGGATCTCGAGCTGCAAGACGGGGACGTCCTGGAGGTGGGGACCCTGCGGTTTCAGGTGCTGTTCACGCCGGGCCATACGCCGGGTCATATCTCGCTGTATGAGCCGGGGGCTGGCGTGGTCTTCGATGGGGATGTTCTCTTCGCCCGCGGCATCGGCCGCACGGATCTGCCGGGCGGGGATTACGAAACGCTGATGCGCAGCATCCGGGAGAAATTGCTCCGCCTGCCGGACGAGACACGCGTCTATCCCGGGCATGGCGCGCCGACGACCATCGGCGAGGAGCGGATGGCGAACCCCTTCCTGGAGGTGCTGGGATGAGAGGGAGCGCCAGGCTGGCATCGCCAGATCAAGCCGCCTTGACAGACCGGCCCCGCGGCTCTTAGAATGAGTATGCATACAACGGGCCGGGGTGGCGGAACTGGAAGACGCGCCTGACTCAAAATCAGGTGGCCGCAAGGCCGTGCGGGTTCGACTCCCGCCCCCGGCATATCTCCCCTGACCGATCCCCCATGGGGCCGCCGCATCCCCTGTCCCCCGATCGCGGAGAGAGTGGGACGGACAGCGCTCGAACCGCGGATCAGAAGCCATGGTTTCTTTCAGAAATCAGAAATAAGGATGATTCGGGATTTGCGTGCTATAATCCAATTCGGAAGGCCAAACCCAGGAGGTTACGGGTGAATTCGGCGCGATTGCGCAACGGGCTGATCTGGCTCCTCATCGCCCTCAC
>JBEPYX010000482.1:0-1808 GCA_041641155.1 Thermoflexus sp. | reverse complement strand
GCTGAGGACGCCTGCGTTCAGCAACCCCCCGGAGGCCCAGGCCCATCCGGCCCGCCCGCGTGGATCCCCCGGCCGTTCTAGGGCGAAGCGCGGGAAGATCCAGTAGGCCACCCCAAAGGCCAACTGGACCGTCCAGCCGATGAAGAGGCTGTGGATGTGCCAGGGGAGCAAACGCATCACCCCCGGAGCATACGGGAACGCCTTGTGGGCCAGCATGAGGCCACCGATGAAGAAACCGATGGCCAGGTGGACCAGCGCCGCACGGATCATCCAACGGCTCAGGAGCGGCATCTTCACCTCCCCTTCACGCGGGGCCAGAGCAACCCCACAAAGATCCACCCGGCCGCCACCATGGCGACTGCACTCCCCAACAACCCCCAGCGGGCGATCGGCTGGGGGTCCACCGCCACCCACGGCTCGCAGATCGCCCGCAAAACCAGACCGCCGTTCAACAGGAAGAAGACCGCCCAGGCCAGGGCCTCATTGCCTCGGGGGCGCTCCTTCGAGAGCGCCGGGAACATCCACCAGGCCACCCCGATGATGAACTGGGCGACCCCACCCACCATGAAAAGATGGAAATACACCGGGTTGGCCGCGGCCAGCCACGGCGGCAGTGTGACAACCCGGCCCAGGCCCAGGATCCATCCCAGAAGCAGGGCGACGATCCAGTGGATCAGCGCCGCGCGAAGGAACCAGCGGGTCAATCGCGGCATCGGTTTCCCCCGAGATGAACGACCCTCAGATGGATGGAGACAGGATCCCCATCGACTTCATGCCCCCGATGGCCGCCTACGGCCACCCGCGGGCCAGGAAGATACCGAACCCCAACGCCAGCAAACTGGCCAGCAGCGTCAGACGAGCCAGCCAGGAGGCCCGAGCCCGCCAGCCCTCGGCCTCGGCCGCCGGCACACCCCCCTGGAGCGCCCGGGTCGCCCGCGGGCCGGCCCAGAAATCGTGCAGCGCGTTGAACCCCACCCCGAAGGCCACCGCGATCAGCTTCCCGGCCAGCGCCCGCCCGAAAGGCCCCTGCCAGAACACCGGATCCAACCAGCGATCCGGCGTCGCGCCCCGCACCCAGAGGTTGATCAAGCCGGTGAGAACCAGCACCCCGATGGCGATCCAGCCCAAGGTCCGGAACCGCAGGCCGAGGGCCTCGAAGAACGCCGGGGAGATGGGGCGGAAGGTCGGCCGGCGCATCACCGGGACCACTGCCAGGGCCAGAAACAACATCCCCCCGATCCAAAAGACCGCCGCGATGAGATGGAGCCCCACCGAGGCCAAATACAGCGCCCGCATCGGCCATCTCCTGAGCGAACTGGAAGATCACCTGAGATCGTTTTTATCCAATTTATCCAACCCCGTCGGCGCCGCTTTGCTCCTGATCAAATCCTCTTCCTCCCGATGGGCCGACCCTATGCGCCACGCCCTTTAAAAAAGAGTCTCGGCTCCGGAATTTCCGCGCTAAGGATTTGACAGGAGGGATCCATTAGCTTACGATCCCTCACCAAACGATCGGGTTGATCGAGATCCCCCATTCGATCAGCTGCGCTCCACCGGGGGTTAAAACATCCCCGGCTCAAGGAGAAGCGAGATGCGAACGGCGCTCCGTCGATGCGGCATCGCCATCGCCGTGAGCCTGCTCCCGGCCGGCCTGGCCCTCGCCCACGCCGAGATCCAGCGGTGCGAGCCCGCCCCGGGCGCTTCCCTGAGCGCGCCCCCCGCCGAGGTGCGGTGCTGGTTCACTGAAGAGCTGGACCCGAAGGGAAGCGCCCTCACGGTCACGGACGCAGCCGGGAACCCAGTGGATC
>JBEPYX010000481.1:0-1813 GCA_041641155.1 Thermoflexus sp. | reverse complement strand
TCCGTGGGGCCGGACCACAGCCCATAGCCCTGGACGGAGAGGGCATCGAAGCAGGCCCCTGCGCCGGCCCGATACATCCGCTCCAGGAAGACCACGTCGTTGATCCCGTTCGGCGGATAGGGGTTCAGGGAGAGCGTGGGGGCCAGGGCTCCGGCGATCACCACGATACGGGGGTCCACGGCCTTCAGCCGACGGTAGGCGCGGCACAGCAGGTCGGTGTAGGCTTCGGGGTCCACCGCGCAGGTCGGGCACGAGCCCCACTCCGGGGCGATGTTGGGCTCGTTCCAGATTTGATAATGGAAAACGCGGCCGCGATAGCGACGGGCCACCGCCTCCGCAAAGTCCGCGAAATCCTCCGGGTTGTCCGGCGGGGCGAAAGCGCCCCGCGCCTCCCCATCGTGGCGCGACCACGCTGGCGGGCTGGTCAGGCGCACGATCAGGCGCAGGCCATAACGTTCCGCCAAGTCCACGATGTGGTCATACTTCTCCCAGGCGGAGCGATAGGGAACATGCCGCCGGTCCTCAAAATCCCCCTTGCCGTGGATCTCGATGTCCGCCCAGGGGAACTCCTGCCGGATCCAGCGGAAGCCGGCCTCGGCGATCATCCGCACGGTCCGCTCCCGCTTCTCCGGCTCCACCTCCTGCTCCAGGAACGTGTTCACCCCAAAGGGGGGATCATCCGTGAACGCGACCGGGGCTTCCGCGGCCAGCAGCGGAGCCGGGCGCAGCGGATTGGTGAGGTAGTGCAGGACGCCTCGGAGCCGGGCCAGGGGGTTCTCCTCGCCGGTCACCGCATAGGCCCACGCGAGGACGGCATGGGAAAGGCGGGTGGCGCTGAACAGGCCGAGCAGCACCAACCCCCCGATGATCAGGATCCGCCGAAAACGAGGTCGGCCCATCGGCCGGCGCAAGGGTCGCGAATCCGTCCCCACCGGACAGCAGCCCTCCCTCTGCTTCGATCCCGGCACATCTGGCGACCGGGTCGGCTTCCGCCGCCGGATCGCTGCCACCGGCGGGCGAATGGAGCCCGACCGGCGCCCTCTTCACCCCGCTCCGGGGGCCGGCGGCGCCCGTTACGAGGCGCGCTTCGCCGCCCGGGACGCCGGCTTGGAGGCGGCCCAACGGCCGGACGGCTTCGCGGAGCCCTTGGCGCTCCGACGGCCGGAGGGGAGCGGCACGCCCTGGTTCAGGTAGGCCTCCACCTCCGCCCGGGCCTCCTCGAAGCGGTGGATCAGCTGCTCATCGGTGCCCCTGAACCCGGCCACTGCCCGCTGGGAGCATGCGGCGCAGCCCAGCGAGGCCCGATAGCTATCCATATCACAGGTCAGACAGCCGGCCAGCCGGATCACCGTCAGCGACAGGGCCAGGGTGTCCGGATGATCCTCCGGCAGCCGAGCCACCCGACGCACCAGGGCCTTCCACGCCTTCCCCCGAAGTTCCCCCAACAGCGGAATGCACCGCGGCGGGAACAGGATCTCGCTCTCTGGATACATCCCCACCTCCTCCCGACCGTCTGAGGCGATTCTACCTTCCGAAGCCCGCAGGCTGCAACTCCCATCCGTCTGCTCTTCCGAACGAAAAGTTTCCGCTTTACGGAAAATATTTAATTTATGAAAAATTTTCAGGGGCGATATTTTTCATGCTCTACTTTTATTTTCGACTAAAATTAATCCACATCTCTTTGCAACAGCATTAAACGACTCCGGAGGCGGGCCTCTTATGCCCCATCCCGATGGCGGGATCCTGCTCCGGATGTGCCTTCGCTGCCCCTTCGCCCCGGATTCGAATTAAAATGGCGGGGCGGAAACCTTGC
>JBEPYX010000480.1:0-1827 GCA_041641155.1 Thermoflexus sp. | reverse complement strand
GCCTCGTCGGGGAAGGGGAGGCGCAGCGCATCCCCTCCGACCCACCGGATGCGATCCCGCCCGCGCTTCCCGCGGCCGTGCAGCATCATCGGGAGGGTGAAGTCGCAGCCGACCACCAGCGCCCCGGAGCATTGCCGCAGGGCTTCCACGGCCAGATCGCCTGTCCCGGTCCCGACGTCCAGGACCCGCCCGCCGGGCTTCAGCGCGCAGGCCCGGATGGCCTGCTGGCGCCAGCGGAGATCCATCCCGCCGGTCATCAGGCGGTTCATCAGGTCGTAGCGGCGGGCGATCCCGGCGAACATCGCCCGGATCTGCTGCGGTTTGTCCCAGGCCATGGGATGGGATCCTCCTCGGAGCCGGCGAGGGCTCCATGGGCCGTTGGGCTCCTCTTCCCCTTGGGTTTATTCTATGCGCAGGAGGATAGGAGGAGGGAGCGCTTCGGATGGAGGCGGGGCATCGGATGGACATCCTGGCTCGCTGGGGTCCGCGCCCGTGGGAAGGCCCGCTGCGTCCGGCCGGCGAGCCGTTTTTCTTCCCGGGCGGACCTGTGGGGGTCTTGCTGGTCCACGGCTTCACCGGCGCCCCTCAGGAGATGCGCCGGCTGGGAGGGTTCCTGGCGGAGAGGGGACAGACGGTGCTGGGGATCCGGCTGCCTGGCCATGGGACCCGGCCGGAGGATCTGCGTCGGGCAAGTTGGCGGGACTGGACCGAGGCGGTGGCCCAAGGGGCCGCCGCCCTGAGGGAGCAGTGTGAGCGGGTGTTCCTGTGCGGCCTCTCCCTCGGCGGCGTCCTGGTTCTCTACGAAGCCGCCCAGCGGCCGCCGGATGGCCTGATCGTGATGGCCTCCCCTTACCGCATCCGGGACATCCGCCTGTGCTTTCTCTGGCTGCTGAAGCGGGTGTCCCCCGATGTGGGGAAAAAGCCCTCCAACCTTCGCGATCCGCAGGCCGATGCCGAACGGGCCTCCTACCCGTGGTATCCCCTGTCAGCCGTGGAGGAGCTGCTCCAGGCCATCCGGGCGATGGCGGCGCGGCTTTCCGAGGTGCGCTGCCCCGCCCTGCTGATCTACTCCCAGGCCGATCGCGCGGTTCCGCGGGATCAGGGGTGGCGGATGTACCATCATCTGGGGAGCTCCGACAAGGTCATCCACTGGCTGGTCCACAGCGGCCACAGCCTTCTGGAGGATGCTGAGCGGGAGGAGGTTTTCGAGCAGATCCATCGCTTCATCCGGCGCGTGGCGAAGCCTTGAGGCCCGATGCGGACGATCACCGTTGGCTTGATTACGGACACCCATGTCCCGCAGCGCCTCGAGCGCCTGCCGCCCCAGGTGGCTGAGGTGTTCCGCGGCGTCTCCCTCATCTTGCATGCGGGGGATCTCAACTGCTGGTCGGTGCTGGATGAGCTGGCCCAGGTGGCCCCGGTGGTGGCGGTGAAGGGGAACGCGGACCTGGGGCTCCGGCTACCGGAGCGGGAGATCGTGGAGATCCACGGCATCCGGATCGGGCTGGTGCACGGCCACGGCGGGTGGGCCACCTATGTGAAAAACAAAATCAGGGAGGCCGTGCTCGGGTTCGAGCCGCGGCGCTATCTGCGCTACGCGCGCCGGGCTTTCCGGGAGCCGGTGCACCTGATCGTCTCCGGGCACACCCATCGGCCCCATCTGGCGCGGGTGGATGGGGTCTGGCTGGTGAACCCCGGCCCCGTCGCGCCGGATTATTATGTTCAGGAAGGGCCGATCGTGGGCCTTCTGCATATCCGGTCGGCGGACCTGCAGTATGAGCAGGTCGAGCTCTCCACCGGGTACGTCCGACGTTGGGTTCTCCCCCT
>JBEPYX010000479.1:0-1829 GCA_041641155.1 Thermoflexus sp. | reverse complement strand
AGCGTCCCCTTCGGGATGGGCACCTACGGCAGCCGCAGCGCCCCCGTGGGCGGCAGCGCCATCGTCTTGAGCCTGCAGAAGATCAAGGAGAAGGCCCGCAAGATCGCGGCCCACCTCCTGGAGGCGGCAGAGGAGGATGTGGTTTTCGAGGACGGCAAATTCTACGTGAAGGGCGTGCCGGACCGCTTCAAGACTTTCCAGGAGGTGGCCCTCCAGGCCTACCTCGCCCACAACTACCCGCCGGGCCTGGAGCCCGGGCTGGAGGCCTCCTCGTTCTATGATCCGAAGAACTTCACCTTCCCCTTTGGCACCCACATCTGCGTGGTGGAGGTGGATCCGGAGACCGGGAAGGTGAAGATCCTGCGCTACGTGGCGGTCGACGATGCCGGGCGGATCATCAACCCGCTGATCGCCGAGGGCCAGGTCCACGGCGGCATCGCCCAGGGGATCGGCCAGGCGCTGCTGGAGGGGGCCGTTTACGATGAGAACGCCCAGCTCCTCTCGGCCTCCCTCCTGGACTACGCCCTCCCGCGGGCGGATGACCTGCCGCCCTTTGAGATCGATCACACGGTGACCCCGTGCCCGCATAACCCGCTGGGGGTGAAGGGGATCGGCGAGACGGGGACCATCGCGGCGACCGCGGCAGTGGCCAACGCGGTGATGGACGCCCTGGCGCCCTTCGGGATCCATCACCTGGACATGCCGTTCACCCCGGAGAAGGTCTGGCGGGCCATCCAGGCGGCCCGCGGGGCCTGATCCGGCCCCCGCGCATCCCAACGGAAGAGGAGGGGGCGATGTATCCGGCGTCTTTTGAGTATTATCGGGCGAGCACCCTGCAGGAGGCCCTGAACCTCTTGCAGCAGCACCCGGAGGCGAAGGTGCTGGCCGGTGGGCATTCCCTGATCCCCCTGATGAAGCTCCGCTTGACGAACCCGCCGGCCTTGGTGGACATCGGGCGGGTCGCTGAACTCAAGGGGATCCGGCGGGCGGATGGGACAGTGGTCATCGGCGCGCTGACCACCCACCGGGAGGTGGAGTTCTCAGAGGAGTTGAAGCAGTGGTGCCCGCTCCTCCCGGAGGTCGCGGCCCACATCGGGGATCCGCCGGTGCGCAACATGGGCACCATCGGCGGAAGCCTCGCCCACGCCGACCCGGCGGCGGATTACCCGGCGGCCATGCTGGCCTTGGGGGCGACCCTCAAGGCCGTGGGGCCGGGCGGGGAGCGGATGATCGCCGCGGAGGATTTCTTCGTGGGGATGCTTACCACCGCCCTCCAGCCGGGCGAGATCCTCACGGAGGTCCACGTGCCGGTGTTGGGGAAGGGCACCGGGTGGGCCTATGAGAAATTCCCCCATCCCGCCTCCCGCTACGCCGTGGTCGGGGTCGCCGTGGTGGTCCGGGTGGAGGACGGGGTGTGCCGGGAGGCCCGGATCGGCGTCACCGGAGTGGCCCCGAAGGCCTTCCGGGCTACGAACGTGGAGGGGGCGCTGGCCGGCAAGCGGTTGGATGAGGCGACGGTGCGGGCGGCGACGGAGAACATGGTGAGCCCGGAGGGCCTGCTGAGCGATCCCTTCGCGTCGGCGGCCTATCGGGCGCACCTGTGCGCCGTGCTCACCCGCCGGGCCTTGCTCCGGGCGGCCGAGCGGGCAGGGTAGATCGGCTGGGCTTCCCCCAGGGCGTCACGGCGCGGCCGCGAAAGACGGCCGCGCCCTTTTTGTGTCTGAACGTCGATGGCGGCTCCGCTTACCAGGAGAGCTGGAAGGTCAGCACGAGGCTGGCTTCCCCAAAGAGCTCTGCGTAGACCCAAGCCCCGGTATAGAAGGCCTCGG
>JBEPYX010000478.1:0-1833 GCA_041641155.1 Thermoflexus sp. | reverse complement strand
GCGCCTCGAGGAGATGTACCGCCGTTGGCCGTTCTTCCAGGGGGTGTTGGCGGACGCCGCCTTGGCCCTGGCGAAAACCGACCTGGGGATCGCCCGGGCCTACGCGGAGCTGGTCCCGGATCCTGAGGCGCGCGAGGCCATCTGGGCGCGGATCGAACAGGAATACCACCGGACCCGGCGGGCGATCCTGCGCATCACCGGCCTGCCGGACCTCCTGGAGGACATCCCTTGGTTGAAACGCTCGATCCAGGTTCGTAACCCTTATGTGGACCCGTTGAACTTCATTCAGATCCTCCTGCTCCGACGGTGGCGGGAGCAGCCCGAGGCGGAGGACCTGCGCGAGACCCTGTGGCTGACGATCCAGGGGGTAGCGGCGGGCTTGCGGACGACGGGGTGATCCCGGGGAGGAGGGGACTGGTGCAGCGGGGGCGGGGGCCTATGCCTCCCGCCCCCCGACGAGGGAGAGAAGGGGCCGCCCTCAGCGGCCCCTCCGCGCAGGCCAGGATGATCACTGCTTGCGTGGGGGAAGATCCGTTCGCCGGGCTTGCCTGCCGGCCGGGCTAAGGAATGCCATGAGATGGGCACAAGGCGCGTGCGGAGGAGGCCCAACTGGCCCCCTTTATCCGTCCGCGAAGAGGGGGATCAATTCGAACCGGTTGACGTCCACCAGGCCCAGGTCCGTGATCTTCAGCTCCGGGATCACCTCCAAGGCCAGGAAGCTCAGGGTCATCATGGGGTTGGGCAGCTCACTCCCCAGCGCCCGCGTCGCCCGCAGCGCTTCATCCATTTGCTTCCGCACCGTCTCAATGGGCTGATCGGACATCAGCCCCGCGATGGGCAGGGGGACGAGGGCCAGCACCTCCTCGCCGTGGGCGACGGCCATGCCCCCGCCGGCCTCGGCCACCGCGCGCACCGCCGTCTGCATCGAGACGTCGTCGGCCCCTACCACCACAATGTTGTGGTGATCGTGGGCGACGGAGGAGGCCAGCGCGCCCTGGCGTACCCCCATCCCCTTCACGAAGCCCAGGCCCATCCGCCCGGTCGCCCGATGGCGCTCAATCACCGCGATCTTCAGCAGGTCCCGCTCCGGGTCGGCCACCGCTTCCCCATCGAGGATGCGAGCCTCCTCGATCAGGTGACGGGTGATCACTTGATCCGCCACGACGCCGATCACATGGACCCGCCGGCCCTGGGCTGGGATCCGGAACTGAACCCGGTCCCAGGCGATGTGGACGGTGTTGCGCGGGGCGGCCTTGCGGTAGACCGGCTCCCAGAGGGGGCGGCCGTTCTCCGCCACCCGCACCCCATGGCGGAAGACGAGCTCCGGGCGGAGGTCATAAAGGTCCGAGAACACCACGAGGTCTGCCACGCGGCCCGGGGCGATGGCCCCCCGATCGTGCAGGCGGAAATGCTCCGCCGGGTTCAGCGTGGCCATCTGGATGGCGATCACCGGGTCCAGCCCGAGGCGCACCGCTTTGCGGATGATGTAATCAATGTGGCCCTCGTCGAGGAGGTCGGGCGGGTAGCGGTCGTCGGTGCAGAAGCAGAAGCGCCGGCTGTTGGCGGGGGTGATGGCCGGGAGCAGATCGGCGAGGTTACGGGCCACGGAGGATTCCCGGACGAAGACGTACATCCCCAGCCGGGCCTTCTCCCGCGCCTCCTCGGCGGTGGTGCACTCGTGATCCGAGGTGAGCCCTGCCGCCGCGTAGGCCACTAGATCCCGGCCGGTGAGCTGGGGGGCGTGGCCATCGCGGACCACATGGGCGAAGGCCCGGAGCTTGTCCAGGACGTCGCGGTTGCCGTGGATCACGCCGGGGTAGTTCATCATCTCCG
>JBEPYX010000477.1:0-1833 GCA_041641155.1 Thermoflexus sp. | reverse complement strand
GCGGAGCCGGTAGGCCCGGATGTCCTCCAGGAATAGATCCCCGAAGGCGAACCGCCGGATCCCCTGCCGCATCAAGTTCCGGACCGCCTCGGCCATGCGCGCCTCGTAGACCTCGTTGGGGCAAGGGCTCGGAAGCCAGACCTCGTGGACCGAGAGGCCCATGGCCGCGGCCTGGGCGCGGATCAGAGATCGACGGACGCCGTGCATGCTCACCCGATCGAAGGCCTCGTTCAGGGTCACCAGTAAAACCGCCACCGCCTCCCCGCGTCGACGCAGGGCGTGCAGCGCCATCACGCTGTCCTTCCCACCGCTCCAGGCCAGCGCGATCATGGCCGCGCCCCCTTTCCGACCAGTGAGTAGACGGGACGCCACCCGACAGCCCCATCCCTCTTCCAGGAATGTATGTTAACTCAGGACGCCGATTCGTTATAATGCACGGTGTGAGGAAGGGCAGCGTTATGGAGGCGCCGCACGTTCCACCGCCCCCGCCTGAAAGGTAGAGGGCGGTGATGTAAAATCTCCGGGGGGAGAGATCCCGCAGCGGGCGGATCCCGGTGGCGGGGGTGCACCTTTCATCTGGCGCGGACGGAGGGATCACCGATGGGGAACCTGGAGGGCCGCGTGGCGGTGGTCACGGGGGCTTCGCGGGGCCTGGGGCGGGCGATCGCCCAGGAGCTGGCCCGGCGGGGCGCCCGCGTCGTCGTCAACTACCGCCAGAACGAGGCGGCCGCCCGGGAGGTCGTGGAGGCCATCCGGGCCGCCGGCGGGGAGGCCATCGCCGTCCAGGCGGATGTGAGCCGCTACGAAGAAGCGGAGCGGCTGATCCGCGCCGCCCTTGAGGCCTTCGGGCGGGTGGATATCCTGGTGAACAACGCGGGGACCACCCGAGACAACCTGCTGGCGCTGATGAAAGAGGAGGACTGGGATTTCATCCTCACGACGAACCTGAAGAGCGCCTTCAACTGCGCCAAGGCCGCCCTGCGGCCGATGATGCGCCAGCGCTATGGGCGGATCATCAACATCACCTCCATCGCAGGCTTGGTGGGCAACGCCGGCCAGACCAACTACGCCGCCGCCAAGGCCGGCCTCATCGGCTTCACGAAGTCCCTGGCCAAGGAGGTGGGCTCCCGCAACATCACGGTCAACGCCGTGGCCCCCGGCCTGATCCCAACGGACCTGACCGAGCCCCTTCCCCAGGAATTCAAGGAGGCAGCCCTACGGATGACCCCGCTGGGTCGGCTGGGGACCCCGGAGGATGTGGCCTACGCCGTGGCCTTCCTCGCCTCCGACGAGGCCGCCTTCATCACTGGCCACGTCCTCACCGTGGATGGCGGGATGACCTGTGTATGAGGATGAGGGGAAGATGAGGGAGCCGGCGACGCCCATGGGGGAATCCAAGCCCGTCGCGGGGCGCATCACCGTCGCCCCGGAGGTGCTGCGCGACATCGTCCGGCAGGCTGCCCTGCAGGTCCCCGGTGTCGCCCGCCTGGCGGAAGCTCACTGGGGTCTCTGGGCCCGCTCCGGCAGCGTCCGGCTGACCATGCTCCGCGATCGCCCGCGGGTGGACGTGGCCCTGGTGGTGCGCCCCGAGGTCCGCTTCCGCGAGGTCGCCCGGCGGGTCCAGGAGGAGGTGGCCCGGGCGATCCGCGACCTGACCGGCTTGGAGGTGGCCGCCGTGAACGTCCGGATCACGGATGTGGAGGTGGAGGGGCGTGCCGCGTCGCAGGCCTCCGGATCCGACGAGCGAGCCTGAGGGGGCCAGCTGGGAACGAGAGGGGATCCCGCTGCTGCGTCGCGCCCGCATGGTGGCCCTGCAAGCGCTCTACGAGATCG
>JBEPYX010000476.1:0-1834 GCA_041641155.1 Thermoflexus sp. | reverse complement strand
TCCAAGCGATCTGGAACGGGATATAGGCCGAGAACGGGGCGTCGAAGGTGATCTCCCGGAACCACTCCCAGCGATACCGTATCCAGTAGGCGAGCACGAAGGCGGCCTGGATCGCCGCCAGATCCAGGCCGACGCGGATCCACCGCCACCACCACGGGATCTTGCGATCCGCCATCGTCCTCCGTCCCATCGCCCAACCCGCCGGGCGGGCTCGGGTCCCCCGACCCGCCCAGGAAGGCAGACCCCATGGGGTCTCCTTTACAGACGCGGGGGAGCGCTTAGGATTTTATTATAAAGGCGCGCCGTCGCCTCCGCGGTCGCCTCCCACGTGAACCGCCGAGCACGGGCCAGGCCGCGGGCCCGCAGCGCCTCCCGGAGTCCCTCATCGCGCAACAGCGCCCGGAGCCCCTCCACCCAGCCTTCGACATCCCCTGGATCCACCAGCCAGCCCGCCTCCCCGACCACCTCCGGGAGGGACGACGCCCGCGCAGCGATCACGGGGGTCCCGCAGGCCATCGCCTCGAGGGGAGGCATCCCGAACCCCTCATACCGAGAGGGGTAGGCGAACAGGGCGGCGGCATTATACCAAAGGGGAAGCTCGGCGTCGGGCACGAACCCGACCCAACGCGCCCGGCCCTCCCGCTCCAGCTCACGCAAACGAGAGAGGAAGGCCGGCTTCCACCCGCGCCCCCCGATGAGGATCAACGGAACCGGTGGGGAGAGCCGGGCCACGGCCTCCAACAGGACCTCCAGGTTCTTCCGAGGCTCCAGCGTCCCGACGTAGAGGATGAACCGATCCGGCAAGCCATGCCGGGCGCGGAACGCGACCACCGCCTCCGCCGGCAGGGGCCGGAAGCGGGGATCCACGCCCGGGTAAGCCACCTCGATCCGCTCCGGAGGCAGACCCCAGAGGCGAACCAGATCCTCGCGGGCGGCTTGGGAGATCGTCAGGATCCCCGCCGCACGCCGACAGGTGAGGCGGGTGAACAGGCGCAGATACATCCGGTTGGGGGCGCGGAAGGCTTCCGGATAACGAACGAAGCTGAGATCGTATACAGTGACCGCCACCGGCAGGCGGGCGGCCAGCGGCGCCACGAAGGCCAGCGCGTGGAGCAGGTCCCAACCCCCACGGGCGAGGCGCAAGGGGAGGGCCAGCTGCTCCCACAAGATGCGACCCAGCGGCCGGTGGGTGGGCCAGACGGCGCGCACCCAGTGGATCCCCGGGACCTGCGGGGGGACCGCCCGCGGGCCGATGAAGGCCGTGAACGCGACACCCGGGGCTTTCTGGGGCAAGCGCCGGAGCAACTCATAGATATACCGATGGATGCCGGCGCTCCGATAGGAAGCCTCGCCGGCCAGCAACTGGGCGTTCAGCGCGATCCGGGCCATCATATACTGGACCTCTGGACCCCGAACCCCTGGGAGGGAGATCCGGGATGCCGATCCTGCTCCGCGAATCGGAGGTGGAGGCCCTGCTCCCGATCGCCGATGCGATCGAAGTGCTGGAACGGGCCTTCCGCGCCCAAGCCGAAGGGCGCGTCGCCAACGCGCCCCGCACCCGGGTCCGCTGGGCCAGCGGCGCCCTCCACGTGATGGCCGCGGGAGGCCCTGGGTTAGGATATATCGGCCTCAAGGCTTACACCACCGTCCGGGGCCAGGCCCGCTTCCTTGTGTTGCTCTTCGAGGGGGAAAGCGGAGCGCTCGTGGCCTTGCTGGAAGCCGACGCCTTGGGCCGCTTGCGGACCGGGGCCGCCACCGGCCTGGCCACCCGTTACCTCGCCCGCCCGGACGCGCGGATCGTCGGCATGTATGGGGCAGGGCATCAGGCAGCCAC
>JBEPYX010000475.1:0-1836 GCA_041641155.1 Thermoflexus sp. | reverse complement strand
GGGATCCCTACTTCGTCCCCTGCACCCCGCTGGGCATCCTGGCGATGCTCCAGGAGGCGGGGATCCCGATCGCCGGCCGCCGCGCGGTGGTCCTGGGGCGGAGCCGGATCGTCGGGCTGCCGATGGCGCTCCTGCTCCTGCGGTTCGACGCTACGGTGACGATCGGCCACTCCCGGACCCCGGATCTCGCCGAGCTCACCCGGGCGGCGGATCTCCTGATCGTGGCCGCGGGGCGCCCCGGCCTGGTGCGGGGGGAGATGGTGCGGCCGGGCGCGGTGGTGATCGACGTGGGGGTGAACCGGGTGGCGGATCCCCAGGCGCCGCGAGGGTATCGGCTGGTTGGTGATGTGGCCTTCGAGGAGGTGGCCGCCGTCGCTGGCGCCATCACGCCGGTCCCTGGCGGGGTCGGCCCGATGACGGTGGCGATGCTGCTGGTGAACACCCTGAAGGCCGCCCAGCGCCAGGTGGAAGGGTTCGCCTCCCCATGGCTGGAGCCGCTGCCCTCCGCTCATCCCGGGGGAGCTTGACACGGGCCCGAAGCGTGCTACAATCTGCTTGAAGCGACGTGGGGAGTCCGCGGGGAAGCGGGCTGAGAGGGCGCCTTGCCGGCTGCGCGTCGGCCCCGGCGCCGACCCATCGAACCTGATCCGGGTCATACCGGCGGAGGGATCGTCGCTGGGATTCTTGTCTTCCCCACCCGCCCGTCCGTCGGCGGGTTTTTTGTTTCCCCCCACGCCGCTTCGTCATCCCTTCCCCACGGAGGTTCGCCATGGCGCTGCGCAAGGCGTGGACACAGGTGTTCCCCCGGATCCAGGCGCCCCCGGAGTGGGGGATTGAGCCGGTGCCCGCAGAGGCCCGACGGCTGGGGTTCCTGGATTACGCGGTCCTGTGGGGGGATCTCGGGGTGGGGTTGCTGGTGATGGCCGCCGGCGCCCTGCTGGTGCCCGGCCTGGGCCTCCCGCAGGCGCTGCTGGCCATCGTCGTCGGGACGCTGCTGGGGAACCTGCTCTTGGCTGCCACTGGCTACGTGGGCAGCCGGATCGGCGCCCCCACCATGGTGCTCCTCCGGCCGGCCCTCGGCCGCCTGGGTTCTTTCCTTCCCACGGCTCTCAACGTGTTGCAATTGATCGGCTGGGGGGCCTTCGAGATCATCATCATGGCCCAGGCCGCGGATTTCATCAGCGCCCGATTCCTGGGCTTCTCCAGCTACCCCTTCTGGGCCATCCTCTTCGCCCTGTGGTGCACCCTGATGGCCATCGGGGGGCCGCTGGTGGTGGTGCGCCAATGGCTGGAGAAGTTCGCTGTATGGCTGGTGCTGTTGACGACCCTCTGGCTGACGGTCCACCTGGCGACCACCTACGACCTGGGGGCGGTCTGGCGGCGGCCGGGGACGGGGGAGATGCCCTTCTGGCTGGCCGTGGATCTGGTGGCGGCGATGCCCATCTCCTGGATGCCCTTGGTGGCCGACTACAACCGCTTCGCCCGGCGGGCGGGGCCTGCCTTCTGGGGGACCTACGTCGGCTACTTCATCGCCAATGTGTGGTTCTACGCGTTGGGCGCCCTGCTGCTGCTCACCGCCCAGACCGGCCAGTTGGTGGAGGCCATCGGGGCGCTGGCCATCGGGTGGATCGTGCTCCCCATCATCCTGGTGGACGAGACGGACAACGCCTTCGCCGACATCTACTCGGCGGCCGTCTCCCTCCAGAACATCTGGCCTCGGGCGCGACAGGCGTTCCTTGCGACGGCCATCGGGGCCCTCTGCCTACTGCTCGCCCTCACCGTCCCCATCGCCCAGTATGAGAACTTCCTGCTGCTCATCGGCACTGTCTTCGTCCC
>JBEPYX010000474.1:0-1838 GCA_041641155.1 Thermoflexus sp. | reverse complement strand
CGCCTCCTCTATCCCGTCGCCCTGCTGCCCACCGTGGGGGTGAAGAAGCTGATCGACCAGGCCCGACGCTCCGGCCGCTTCCCACGCCCCCTACGTCTCCACTGACGGAACCATCGGGGGGAGACCGGATCTCCCGCTCTCCCTTCGGGAAGAGCACGCGGGATCGGATTTTGAAATGCGTCCCGCCGGTCCTCCGGCTGTTGGATCCTCAGAGCGCCGGGCCGGCTCCGTCCCGGCGGTGAGGAGGGGATGCATGGAAACCGTGAGCGCTGTTCTTTCCGCCTTTGGCCTGGCGGCCGCCGCCGGCCTAAATGCGTATATCCCCCTGTTGGTGGTTGCGCTACTCGCCCGTTTCACCGACTGGATCGCCTTGACCCCACCCTACGACGCCCTGAGCCATCCAGCGATCATCGGCCTGCTTCTGCTCCTCTCCCTCGTCGAGTTTTTCGCCGACAAGATCCCCGCGGTGGACGCGATCAACGACGGGATCCAGACCTTCGTCCGTCCGGCGGCAGGGGCCATCCTTTTCGGCGCCCAGACCGGTGCGATTCGGGAGATCCACCCCGTCCTGGCGATGGCCTGCGGCCTGTTGATCGCCGGCGCGGTCCACGGCCTGAAAGCCACGGCGCGCCGGGTGATCCAGGCGGGGGCGCCGCCCCTCGCCCCCATCGCCACGCCGGCCCTGAGTGTGCTCGAGGACCTTACGGCCCTCGGCCTCAGCCTGATCGCCCTCTTGGCCGCATGGGGGATCCTGGCGCTGGGGATACTCGCGGGGCTGGGATGGTGGCGGATCCGAAAGGAGCGGGCGCGCCGTCTCTCCCGGTAGGAATGCCGCGGGCGGGCGTCCCCGAGCGATCATCCGATGGGAGGTCTCGATGACATGGCGACGGCGCGGCGGGTTCGAGGGGCGGACGATCGAGATCGATCTGCGCCGGTTCCCGTGGGAGCGGTGGCTGAGAGGGGGGCTGCTCCTGTTCGGGCTGTGGGCGGCACTCCTATCCTCCCCGGGTGGCTGCTCCGCCTCTGGGTGACATGGGAGTGGTTCCGTGACCTGGGCTATGAGGCTGTCCGGTGGACCCAATGGCAGGCCCGAGCGGGGCTGTTCCTCATCGGTTGGGCCGTTGCCGGCCTGTTCTTGGGTGGGAACGCGCTCCTAGCCGCACGGGCCGCGGGCCGCTCGCCGCGGCTATGGACGAGCCTCACCCTCGCCCAGGCGATCGGCGCGACGGCCACATCTGGCCCGCCAGCTTCGCCTCCCGGCGGAGACCCCGCGGCGCTCATCCGACAGGCTTACACCCATTACCGGCGGGCCCAGGAGGCGATCCGGCGGAGGGACTGGGCGGCTTACGGGGCCGAAATCGAGGCCCTGGGCCGGGTCCTGGAGGCCCTCCGACAAACCGTGGGTGGGCGGTGAGCGCAGGGCCGAGCGCCCGGTGAGGGATAGCGGTGGAATGCGGGGCTCATGAGATGAGGTCCCGATGTTCGAAGCCGATGAGACCGAGATCAGCGGGTCCAGGCTCCCATGCACCGCGATGGGGAGCGTGTTGCCGGAGGCGGCCACTTCCACCACGTCGGGGATGGCACGGAAGGGTTCGGGATCCACGGGGCGGTCAAAGATCAAGTCCATCGATGCCGTGGGGGGAAGCCGTGTCCTTCTCCCCGACCGATTCTAAAGGAAAACTTCATCGAGGCCGGTTCGAGTTAAAATATTAAATAGGGCCGCGCCAGAAGGCCGGGCGGTCGCGGGCCGGGGCAACCCGGCCTGAGGAAAGTCCGGGCTCCAGCGGGGCAGGGTGCCGGGTAACACCCGGACGGGGCGACCCGTGGACAGGGCCACA
>JBEPYX010000473.1:0-1870 GCA_041641155.1 Thermoflexus sp. | reverse complement strand
GGCCGCGACCGGCTGGAGACGGCATGTTCCGGCCCCAAAACGGCCAGTTTCAACGCCCGGCTGTCGGGGATATCGGCGGGAGCGGCGGGCCATAATCGGACTTCCATCTCCCTCCCGGCCATCCTCTCCAGTCGGCTGCGGATCTCCTCCTGGATCTGCTCCTCCTTGACCATCTCCTCCCGCTCGATGAGGATGCGGTTCAGGTTGGGCTGGCTGCGGAAGGCGTAGAGCCCACCCTCAATATGGAGGTACCAGAGGGAATCCTCCAACCGTTTCAGGGCGTCGGCGACCAGCGCTGGGGGAATGTCGGGTTGCAGCACAGCCAGGCGCAGCCGGGCGATGGAGATCCCCTGCCGCTCGCCGGCGCTGAAGGAACCGAAGAAGATGGCGGTGGCCAGGCCCTGGGCAATCTGGAAGCGGGCGTACTCGGAGCCCATCTGGCGGTCCAGCGCCTGCGCCTTGGCCCCCGTGTCGGCGATGTCTGAGGCGATGACCCCCTCGTATTCGGAGCCGATGTGCTTCAGGAATTCGCGGCGGATGGTGGGATGGGCCAGGTTCAGGTGGGAGGGCTGGATGAGGGGCGCCCGGTGAGACCTCTGGTACAGGTCGCTGACCACCTCGGCCAGCAGGCGCAACACCCCCCGGGTGCGCTGAAAGGTCGGATAGGTGCTCCAGCGCTCGAACAGGATGTCGACCACCTCAGGATGGAAGGGGTAGGCCCGGAGCATCTTGTCCCGGTACGCAGGCTCTCGGGCCTCCCGGGGGAGGTCGTCGCCCTGATCCTGGTAGAACTGCCAATACGCCTCGACGACCTGGCGCATTTCTCGTTCGTCCGGCAGCGACCCAAACAGCCGTTTGCGGAGAACCTCATAGATCTCCTCGCCCGCCACCGGCGTGTAGATGGCTTCCACCCGTCCGAAGATGCGCTGGAGCTGATCCAGCGCCCGCTCGCCCGGTTCGCCATACGGGGCGCTGCTGGGCAGGGTGACCACCAGGGCACAGCGGGGCAGCACCTTCACCACCTCGGTCAGTTCCTGGAAGAAGGCGATCACCTGCCCCGCAAAATCCCTGGCCTTTACGGTGTATTCGGCGATCTCGTCCATCAGGATGAGGACGGGCCGGTCGCCCAGGACGCGGTGCAGGAGGTCCTTGCCGGGGGCAAGGCGACGCGCATCGTGGGATTGGACCAGATCGTAGCGCCCCAACTGATGGGCGATCTCCCCCCATGGGGTGCGCCCTTGGATGGGGTCGGGAGCGGTGCCGACAAAAGCCACGATCTGCGCCTCGGGGACCTCCGTCACGCCGGCCCAAGCCAGGGCCGCCTGCCCGAGGGCGGAATCGGCCGCCACGCGGGGCGAGCGGAAAAGGTGGTAGAGCGCGATCAGGCTGTGGGTCTTGCCGCCGCCAAAGGGGGTCTGGAGTTGGATCACCGGTTCGCCCGCTCCCTGGCCGGATAGACGGGCCAGGACAGCTCCCAGCAAGTTCACCAGCCCTTTGGTCGGGTACGTCTTGGCGAAGAACGTGCTGGCGTCGCGGTACTCCTGGGGCCCGCGATTGGCTAGAACGTCGGAAAGATCGGCGGCAAATACCGACTCGTCGAACTTCCCCCGGCGGATATCCGGGTGGGGTACGGCTAACTCAATCCATGGTTTCCATGCCATCATTTTTCCCTCCTAAAATTCACCACAAAGACACCGATATTTGTAAATATCTCTCCGTTTCTTAGCGTTTTGATGGTAAATTCTCTCCCAACATGCGCTCAGAGAAGCCTCCCCTGGCGGCGCAAGCTATCTCGGCGGTAGAGCAGCCCCTGCAGCGCCTGACGTTCCTTATCGCCTTCCGGGAGCACCTCGCTGAGGGCCTGGGCGAC
>JBEPYX010000472.1:0-1873 GCA_041641155.1 Thermoflexus sp. | reverse complement strand
CGGAAGGATGGGTAGGCCGCGCGTTCCCGGCCTTCGTGGACCTCCGCGCAGGGACGGAGCCGATAGCGCGTCGGATGGTGCTCTGGATGCGGGTCCCCACGATGGAGCGGCCCGCGACCGGGGCGGACGATTCGCGAGAGGGCCAATTTTTCTTACCTTCCCTGCGAAAGCGTTCGGGATCGCTTTTAAGTGTGTTATAATCCCCATCCGGTTTCCGGACCCTTCCCGGAGCATATGGCATGCAAGCGGCGATCCGCACCCCTTCTCTGTCCCGATGGCGGGCCTTGTGGTCGGACCTCAGCCCGCCGGAGCGCTGGGCTTACCTGGCGCTGCTTGCGGCCGCCGGGTTCACCCGTTTGTGGCGCCTGGGCG
This sequence comes from Thermoflexus sp., assembly GCA_041641155.1. Classification (GTDB taxonomy): domain Bacteria; phylum Chloroflexota; class Anaerolineae; order Thermoflexales; family Thermoflexaceae; genus Thermoflexus. The sequence continues at coordinate 1,501 of JBEPYX010000472.1, read as the reverse complement.
ATCGGGTGATGAGCCACGATGAGAGCCTGCACGTCTACTATGCCTGGGAGCTGTTCAAGGGGAAGGGCTTCCTCCACACCCCGATGATGCATGGCCCCCTGAAGTTCCACCTCGATGCGCTGACCTACTGGCTGTTCGGGGCAGATGACTTCACCGGCCGCCTTCCGGTGGCCGTGGCGGGGATCGCCCTGGTGGGGATACCGCTCTTCATGCGCCGCTGGCTGGGGCGATGGGGAGGGCTCCTCGCCGCCTTCTTCTTCCTGATCTCCCCAATGATCATGTATCACAGCCGCTACATCCGGGATGAGGGCCTGATGGCCCTGTGGGCGGTCCTCACCGTCTGGATGATCTTCGCCTATCTGGAGACCCGCCAGGATCGCTGGCTGTATGGCCTGGCGGCCGTGATCGCCTTGTTCTACACCACGATGGAGGCCGCCTTCATCTACCTTGCGATCTTCGGGCTGTTGCTCCTCCTTGCCTGGTCCGCGGCGGTGCTCCGGGATCCCCGCTGTGCCCGCGCGGATCGCCTCGCGCTGGGCGTCGGGGCTGGGCTGCTCGCCGTGGGAGGTGGGGCGGCGCTGGTCGGGCTGGAATCCGGAGCGCAGGGCGCCCCGGGGACCTTCGTTTGCCGGCCGGAGGCGATCCCCGAGCCTGGCCGCTGGCTGGCCTTCGGCGGAGGGCTGGCGGCCTTGGCCGGCCTGGTCCTCTGGGCCTGGGTGCTGGCGGGGCGGTGGGGGCGTGCCCGGCTGCGGGAGCAGCCGGCCTTCGATCTCCTGATGGTCATCGGCGGGCTGAGCCTGTGGATGCTGTCCGCTGCCGGGCTGGTCTGGCTGAACCCCGTCTTCCTTCTGTGGTTCCATCAGCCCTTCGCTTCCATGTCATTGTTCGAGAGCGGAGGCTTCAGCGGGGTCACCCGAGAGATGATGCGGGTGCTGGCCCTCTTCCTGGCCTTCGGGGCCCTGAGCACCGGGCTGGGGATGGCCTGGGATGCCCGCCGCTGGCCCATCCTGATGGGGATCTTCTTCGGGATCTCCCTCCCCCTCTTCACTACGTTCTTCACCAACGGGGCGGGGATCGCCACCGGCTACATCGGCTCCCTGGGCTACTGGCTGGCCCAGCAGTGCGTTCAGCGGGGGAGCCAGCCGCTCTTTTATTACTTCGTCATCGCCCCGATGTATGAGTTCATGCCGATGCTGCTCGCGCTGCTCGCCTTGGGGTATTACCTGGGCCGGTGGATCGCCGACGCCCCGCTCCCCGACCGCCTGGGCTGGGCGTTCCGCGGGTTCCTGGGGGCGTGGACGGTCCTTTCGTGGCTGGCCTACACGCTGGCTGGGGAGAAGATGCCCTGGCTGACGGTCCATCTCACGGTGCCGATGATCTTGCTGTCGGCCGTCTTCCTCCAGGACACCCTGGGGGCGCTGGACTGGGGGCGGTGGTGGCGGAGCGGAGGCCCGGTGGCCGCCCTGCTCGTCCCGCCGTTCGCGGCCGCCCTGGTGGGGCT
>JBEPYX010000471.1:0-1873 GCA_041641155.1 Thermoflexus sp. | reverse complement strand
CAGCGATCACCAACGTCCCCACCAGCGCCTCCGGCGCGTAGCGGTCGGCCAGGGCGGCGCTGCTGGTCCGCACCCCGATCTCCGGCCCGAAGTCGATCCAGAGCCGGAGGGAGGGCCGGCGGGCCCGTGGATGAGGCTCGGCGCGGACGACGCGCCCCACCCGCATGTCCACTTTCATGAAATCCTCCGGTGCGATGCGATCCATCGCGGAACGCCTCCGCCTGAGGGATTCGGGCGATGAAGGTCTCCCCACGAGTCTACCACTCCCGCGCTCATCGCCGTTTCGCCTGTGCAGCGGGCGTGCTACAATCAAGACAACGGCGGCGGTGTGGGGGCGGTCCCTTCCGCCCTCCTGGAACGGGGAGCCCCCCTTCCGGGGGGAACGCCGAGGATGGGCTTGAGGAAATCCGGAATCCGGGCGGAGCGCCTTCCCATGGATGAGTTGGAGCAGGCCTTCGAGCGGTTCGAAGCCCAGATGGAGCGGCTGTTCCAGGACATCCTGACCAGCCAGCGGTGGCTGTTGCGCCATCGGAACGCCTGGTGCCCTCCCACGGACGTCTACGAGACCGACGAGGCGGTGGTGGTCCGGGTGGAGATCGCTGGGTTGAGGCCGGAGGACGTCCTGGTGGCGCTACACGACCGCTGGTTGATCATCAGCGGCCACCGGCACGACCCCACCCCCAAGGTGGCCTATCATCAGCTGGAGATCCGCTACGGGGAATTCCACGTGGAGGTTTACCTGCCATGGGCCCTGGACACCGATGGGGCCCAGGCGGTTTACCGGGACGGCTTCCTGGTGGTGACCTTGCCCAAGAAGCCGCCGCTGACCATCACCGTGCAGACGCCGCGGCGTCTGCGGGTGAACAAACCCGAGGCCCGTTCGTGAACCCTCTGCTTCAGCACGGCCGCGGGACAGGGGTGGCGAATATGTGGACGCGACCCATCGGGTTGGGCTGGGAAGTCTATCTGATGGATGAAGGGGGCGAGGAGATCCCCCCCATGGGGGTTCAGCTGGAGGCCGGGCGGGGCGCCGAAGGCCCGGCGGTGGAGATCCCGGAGGAGCTGCCCATCCTCCCCCTGCGGGGCGTGGTCGTTTACCCCTTGACGGTGGTCCCCCTGGCCGTCGGGCAGCCGCGGTCCATCCGGCTGGTGGACGATGCGGTCCTGGGCCGGAAGCTCATCGGCCTGGTGGCCAGCAAGCGGCCGGAGCTCGAGGAGCCGATGCCGGAGGACTGCTACACCGTGGGGACGCTGGCCCTGATCCAGCGCCTGCTCCGCATGCCCGACGGCACCATGCGGATCCTGGTGCTGGGGCTGGAGCGGATCCGGATCCTGGAGTATACCGCTACCCAACCCTACCTCAAGGCCCGCGTGGAGCGCCACCCTGAGACCATGACCCCGGGCCCGGAGCTGGAGGCCCTGCGGCGCAAGACGGCGGAGCTGTTCGCCCGCATGGTGGAGCTGGTCCCCGGCCTCCCCGATCAGCTCGGGGCCATGGCGATGACCGTGGAGGATCCCAAGCAGCTGGCCTACGCGGTGGCCACTTACCTCCGGATGTCCCTTCAGGAAGCCCAGGGGATCCTGGAGCTGGACGATGTGGCCGCGAAACTACACCGGCTCATCGCCCTGCTGACCCGCGAGATCGAGGTCCTGGAGCTGGGCCGCAAGATCCAATCGGAGGCCCAGGCCCAGGTCGAGAAGATGCAACGGGAGTTCTTCCTGCGCCAGCAGCTGGAGGCCATCCGTCGCGAGCTGGGCGAGGCCGATGAGCATCAGATGGAGATCGAGGCGTTCCGGCAGAAGATCGAAGAGGCCGGGATGCCACCGGAGGCCAAGCGGGAGGCCCTCCGGGAGCTGGATCGCATGGCCAAGC
>JBEPYX010000470.1:0-1882 GCA_041641155.1 Thermoflexus sp. | reverse complement strand
TATGGATCGTTGGAGGGGCTGGTGATCCGCCCCATTGAGGGTCCGATGCGGGCCGAACCGGATCTCTAGGGTTCAGAAGGTGCGTCTCCCGGCGCGCCGAACATTCCCGCACGGATCATTGAACGAAAAAGTGGGGAGATCCTATGCGGATCTCCCCACCCCGCTCGAATCCCGAGCCGGAGCGGTCAGGCCAGGCCCAGGGCCTGCCGCGCGGTCTCGACCAGGCGGGCGAAGGCCGTCGCATCCCGCACCGCCAGATCCGCCAGGATCTTGCGATTGACGGCGACGCCGGCCGCCCGCAGGCCCGCGATCAGCCGGCTGTAGGAGAGGCCGTTCTGGCGGGCGGCGGCGTTGATCCGCAGGATCCAGAGGCGGCGGAAGTCCCGCTTGCGCTCCCGCCGGTGCCGGTAGGCGTAGGCGAGGGATTTGATCATGGCCTCGTGCGCCCGCCGGTAATGCCGGCTGCGGGCCCCCCGCTGGCCTTCGACCATCTTCAGCACCTTCTTATGGCGACGGCGGTTCGTGACGCTGCTCTTGACCCGAGTCATTCCGAACTTCCCCCTCGCTCGCGATGGGAGATCGGGGCCGCCGAAGGCGGCCGCATCCCCTCGAAGGATAATCTTCTCTGATGGGACAGCTTCAATCCTGCTTCTCCAGATAAGGCGCCAGCCGCTTCACCTGCTTGTAAACGAAGGGCTCGGTCACTGTAAGCATCTCGTCGTAGAGGCGCTTGGTGCGCTTAGCACGCTTACGCCGCAGGTGGCTGCGGCCGATCTTCGCGCGCACCAGCTTCCCCCCCCCGGTATAGCGAAGCCGTTTAGCGGTCGCCTTGTGGGTTCGAATCTTGGGCACCTTCGATCACCTCCAGGCTGGATTCCCCTTTCCGCTCCGCCGGCGGCGTCCCCTTCCGACGTGCAGGGGCCAGCACCATCACCATGCTTTGGCCCTCCATGCTGGGCGGGGTCTCCACCATCCCCACATCGGCCACCTGCTCGGCGAAACGCTGGAGCATCTCCACGGCCAGCTGAAGATGCGTCATCTCCCGCCCGCGCATCCGAACCTGCACCTTGACTTTGTTGCCATCGTTCAGGAAGCGCCGGGCGTCCCGCACCTTGAACCCCACGTGGTGGGGATCGGTGGTCGGCCGCAGGCGGATCTCCTTGACCACGATCTGCTTTAGGGCCTTGCGGGCCTCCCGCTCCTTCTTGGCTTGCTCGTAAAGGAACTTGCCGTAATCCATGATGCGGCAGACCGGCGGGTCGGCCTGAGGGGCGACCTCCACCAGATCCAGGCCATGCTGGCGTGCAATGGCCAGCGCCTCCATCAGGGAAACCACGCCGATCTGCTTCCCATCCGGGCCGATCAGACGAACCTGCCGGGCCCGGATCGCCTCATTTACACGATACTTTCGCGCGGAAATAAGATCCTCCTTTCCAGGAACAGGATGGCGGAGAGGATCATATCATGGGATGGCCGGAACGTCAACCGCTGTGATGGGAGCACTCCCCGAGATGCTACGCGAGATCCTGGCCGGCAAGGGGGTCACCCCCCGACAGAACCTCGCGGGCGCGCTCGCTCCACTCCTCCGGGACCAACACCTCCACCCGATGGAGGGCCGGCGCGATCAGGGTATGGATGGCCTCGTAGCGCAACCGGGCCGGGATCCCCTCTCGCTCCAATCGGGCTTGAACCATCTGGCCCTCGATCAGGTTCCCGGCCTCATAGATCCGCACCCAATCCCAAGTCGGCGCCAATGGATCCCCCTCAAGAGGCGCCCCCCTCCGCGGACGATCCGCCTGCGGTGGGGGGTGGAGCGCTCCCCCGCTGGGCCAGGAGCTGCTCGAACTGCGCCCGCGTTTCCTCCAGCCACTTGCGCACTTCC
>JBEPYX010000469.1:0-1886 GCA_041641155.1 Thermoflexus sp. | reverse complement strand
GGCGCGGCGGAAGGCGGCCTCCCGCATCGGCCGCTCGCGCAGCTCGCCCTCGCCATCCGAGATCCGCCGCCGCAGGCCTTCCAGCTCCAGCTCGATCTGGCGGACCTTCTCCTTCGCCCGCTCCTCCAGCCGGGCCCACCGGTCGAGCTGCAAGATGTCCGCCAGGACCTTCTTGCGCTCCGCGGGGGACTTGGTGGTGAATTCATCGGCGCGCCCCTGGCGGATGAAGACGGAGTTCACGAAGGTATCGAAATCGATTTGGAGGATTTGCTCGATCACCCGCTGGGTCTCTCGAACCCCCGCCCCGGTGAGGGAGCGCAGGCGGGGCTCCAGCATCTGGAAATCCAGGAGGTTGCCCTTCCCGCGGCGCCGGATGCGGGTCACCCGATAAACGGCCTCCCCCAGGCGGAACGTCAGGCTCACCCGCGCCTCTTTCTCCCTCTCGTGGATCAGGTGATCCTGGTCGTTCGTGCGCGACGTCTTCCCCCACAGGGCCCATGTGATGGCGTCCAGCAGGCTGCTCTTGCCCGCGCCGTTCGGCCCCACCAGGGCGGCCATGTGGATGGGGGTGAAATCCAGCACCCCTTCGCGATAGCTCAGGAAGTTCCGCAGCTCCAACCGCACCAGCTGCATCCCACCCTCCAGGATCCGCGGTTACGGCTCGGCCCCCTCCTCTTCTCTCATCAGCCCCTCCGCCGCCCGCAACAGGCGGGCGCGCCGCTCCGGATCGAGGGGAGGGTCCCGCGACTCCAGGTAGCGCGTCAGCAGCTCCATCGGGGTCAGCCGTTCCACCTCACCCATCCCCAGGCGCATCCGGCCGGCCTCCTCCCGTTCGACCCGGATCCCCGAGACGTAGAACGCGCCGGCCTTTTCCAGCTCCTCCCGCAGGCGCGCCTCCCGCAGGCGCTCGACCTGGTCGGGGCGGATGCGCACGTGCACCCGCACGACGGCCTCGCGGATCGAATCTTCCGCGCGGCGGATCTGGGCGATGGCGCTCATCTCCGGGTCGGAGGCGCCTCGGAGGTCCAGGGACAGCGTGAGGAACCGCCGGGCCGGGAGCTCCACGAAGCGCCACCGGGCCTCCCCGCGGCGCACCTCCACCCAGCAGAACCCCTTCGGCTCCCCTTCCTCGCTGAAGTCCACCCGCTCCAGGCTCCCGCTGTAGACGATCGGGGGGTTGCCCGGGCCCACCGCTTGATGGCGATGGATATGGCCCAGGGCCACGTAGTCGATCGCCGGGTGCTGGAACATCGAGGGGGGAAGGACCACATCGGCGCCGATCAGCACCTGGCGCTCCGACCCGTAGGCGGCCCCGTCCACCGAGAAATGCCCGGCCACGACCGTCGGCACCGCCGGGTCGATCTCGGTTTCCAGCATGCGATGCAGCAGCGCGTGAAGCGCCTCCCGGAGCTTGTGGTCCAGCTCCTCGAGGGGAAGGCTCCGCCACGCCTCATCCTTCAAGAGCCGCGCGCGCACCGGGAAGGGCAGCGCGATCACCTGGATGGGGCCGCGGCGGGTGGGGATGCGGTGCACGGCCTCCCGGCGTCCGATGATCAGGCGGTCACCCCCCCGCAGCAGCGGCCCCAGCTCGTTGAAGATGTCCAGGGGGGTGGCGCGCCTCTCCATCCCCGGCAGATCGTGGTTGCCCACCAGCAGGAACACCGGGATCTCCGCTTGCAGCAGGCGGCGGAGGCGGATGGCGAACTCTCGGAGGTAAGTGGGGGAGGGATCGCGGTTTTTGAAGGCGTCGCCGCAGAAGAGAACCAGATCGGCTTCCTCGCGGATCGCGTGCTCCACCACCCGATCGAAGGCCTGCAGGAAATCCACCACCCGCCGGTTCAGGCCCGTGCGGGGGTCGATCTGCCCGTAAGCCTCCATGCCGATGT
>JBEPYX010000468.1:0-1891 GCA_041641155.1 Thermoflexus sp. | reverse complement strand
GCCACGGTCGCAGGTGATCCCGGTTGCGGTCGGTCAGGGCGAACAAGGTCTCCGCGTGATGCCGCTCCAGCAAGCGCAGCCAGAGCCCTTCCCCCAGCGGATGTCCCCACATGGCGCTCCTCCGGCGTGGGAATGCCTGCATCGGCGTGAGATTATGGGAGGTTCAGCCGGAGCGCTGCGAAGCGCTCCATCTGCTGGATCTGCGCCTCGGCCGAGGGGGCCTCAAACGTCAAGATCACGCCGTCCGCCCCGGCTTCCCGAAGCGCCTGGAGGCCGCTCAAGATCTGCTCGGGGGAGCCCGTGAGCCGCATCCGGCGCTCGCCGGTCGGCGAGGTATACACTGAGGGGAGCGAGGCATCGATGGCCACATACATCCGGCAGACGACCGGGATGGAGCGCCCGGGGGCCCATGCGCGCAGCTGGGCCACGCGCGTCCGGAGGGTCTCCGGATCTAGGCCCACCGGATGCCATCCGTCGCCCAGACGGGCTGCCCGCCGCACCGCTGCCTCCGTGTTCCCTCCGATCCAGATGGGAGGGCCCCCGGGCTGGGCCGGCAGAGGCTCGAACACGGCGTCCTGGATCCGGAAGAAGCGGCCCTGGAAGCGCGGGCGGGGGTCGGTCCACAGCGTCCGCATCAACACCACCCCTTCCTCCAGGAACGAGATCCGACGTCGGAAGGAGACCCCCAGGTTCTCGAACTCCCGGTCCAGCCACCCGGCGCCGATGCCCAGGATCAGGCGCCCTCCGGACAGCTGATCGAGGGTGGCGGCCTGTTTGGCCACCAGCACCGGGTTCCGCAACCCGAGGAGCAGGATGGATGTCCCCACCCGGACCCGCTGGGTCAACGCCGCCACGTAAGCCAGGGTCGTCCATGTCTCGAAGATGCGACCGTAGGGCTCGTAGTGGGCCTCCGGCACGAGGACGTGATCCGTGGTCCAGACGGAATCAAACCCCAGCGCCTCCGCCGCCCGGGCCACCTCCCGGATGGCCTCCGGCGATGAAGCCCGCCCGTAGTTTGGCAAGCAGACCCCGATATGCATGGCTTGATCCTCTCCCATCGGATCGGTGCGGCCCGCCCCCTTCCCCGTTGAAGGCGCGCGGAATCCCAGCGATCCCTACGCGACCCCCACGACCTTCACCAGAACCCGCTTGCGCCGCTGGCCGTCGAACTCCGCGTAGAAGATCTCCTGCCACGGGCCCAGATCCAGATCGCCCGCGGTGACGGGGACGATGACCTCGTGGTGCAGCAACAGGCTCTTCAGATGGGCGTCGGCGTTATCCTCCCCTGTCCGGTGGTGCCGGTAATCCGCCCGGAAAGGGGCTAGGCGGTCCAGCAGCTCCATCATGTCCTGCATGATGCCCTCTTCGTGATCGTTGACGTAGACCGCGGCCGTGATGTGCATGGCGCTGACCAGGGCGAAGCCCTCGCGGACCCCACTCTCCCGCACGGCCTGCCGCACCCGGTCGGTCAGGCGGATGATCGCGCGGCGCTCGCGGGTTTGGAACCAAAGATAAAGGGTCAAGGCCCGATAGGGGCCGTTCTCGTAGCGGCGGACCTCCTCCTTCACCAGGTTCTCCGTGAAGGGCGAGTCCAGCTCCACGGGCCGGCCGTCGCTCACGATGCGCATGGCCATCGGAACCTCCAGACCATGAGATCGCCCTCGATCCGCTTCGCCGGAGCGTCGAACGGGCCTCTATTCGCGGAAGGATGAGGGTTCGGCGGCCAGCTGCGCCCGCAGCCGCTCGAGCTCCGCCTGGAGGGCAGCGATCTGCTCGCGTAGGCGGAGGATGATCTCCACCCCAGCCAGGTTGACGCCCAGCCGCGTCAGCTCCACGATCTGGCGCAGCCGCGCCACATCCCGCTCCGAATACAGCCGCACCCGGCCGCGGA
>JBEPYX010000467.1:0-1898 GCA_041641155.1 Thermoflexus sp. | reverse complement strand
TACCAGCCGATGCGCAAGCGATAGGCGCCCGGCTTGGCGATCCCCTCCAACCGAACCGGCACGGCGACCACTTCCCCCACGGGCCAATGATCCGTCCCCCAATAGGGGGGTCCGTCGTGCTGTCCCTGCATCTCGCCGCGGGAATCCAGCCGGTGGACGAAGAACACATAGGATTCCCGAACGGGCGCTACGGCTCGCCAGTAGAACCACAGGACCCATCGGGCCCCGCGTGGGACGAAGGCCGGCAGCTCCACCCCCACCAGCTCGAGGGGCCCGAAGGGGACCGGTTGTGGGAGCCGCGCGCGATCGGGCATCGGGCGGTTCACTCGCAGCGGAGCCGGCAGGACATACCCGTTCGCCCCGTCCGCGAGGGGCAGAGTTTCCCATGGCTTCCCCAGCGGATACAAGCCCACCTTGAGCTGATAGGGGCCAGGGGGAAGATCCGGGGGAAGGCGGAGGATGTGAAGGTCCCGGATATAGCGCTCCTCCCGCCACGGGGGCGCCGTGGTGGGCATCCCCCCGGGATGCATGTGATCGCTTTGGAACACCAACCGGTGGAACGGCAGGGCCTCCAGACCGTGCACGTAGACGCTGTATTGGGTCGCCATGGGTTGCAAGCCGCGCCACCACAAGGTGAGGGTGACGGTCGCCCCCGGCTCGGCGACCGGCGAGGAGAGCGTCCAGCCCAGCAGGCGGATGCGCCCGCCGAAATCCACATCCGCCCGCTCGGCCATCCCCGGCGGCGCGTTCGGGTCGGAGCGGGGCCGGAACCACGTGGTGTGGGGATCCACATAGAAGGCTTTCATGCTCAGGATCAACACCCAGAACAACCCGAGGCCGGCCCCTTCCCACCGGGTTAGGGGCGCAGCGGAGGCGAACTCCGGGGTCGGGGCCGGCCTTCGCCGACGTGGGAGGGCTAGCCAGCGGGCGGAGCCCGCAAGCCAGAGCGTCAGCGACAGCGCCTCCAGCCACCGCCAATCCCATCGGCCGCAGAAGCACAGGCGGACCTCGTGGGATCCGCCGGGGATGCGGGCGTGCAGGAGCCCCAGCGTTCCCTCCGCCCAGATGGGAACCGAGCGCCCATCCACCGTCACCCGCCAGCCGGGGAAGGCGAAGGCCCAGAACCGAAGCACCGCCTCGGCGGGGAGCCTAACCCGAAAGCGCTGATCGAGGGGATGGATCCGCAGGGCGACCGCCTCCGCGCCCGGGGGGAGCGCGGTGCGATCGAGGCGATCCGGCTCCTCCCCTTGTCGGTAGGCCGCCTCCAGCGGCGAGCCAGCGATCTCCTGGGCCTGCACCGTGCGGGGCAGCAGCTCCCCCACGCTGGTGAGGCCGATCAATCCCGCCGATCGGTCGAAGGCCTGCAAGTCCGCCAGGGTGGCCGCTCGGAGGATCGTAAACTGGCCGAAGGGATACAGCAGCGGCGCAACCCCCAGGATCAGGGCGAGGCCGGCGAGGGCCACCCCCACGGCCCGCCACCCCGGCCGAAGCCCCTCCATCCCCAGGCCGATGAGCAGGGCCGTGGGGATCCCGGCGATCCCCAGCCATCGCCAGGGGAACTCCGCATACGCCAGCAGGGGCATGGCCTCCCATACCGGGCGGGAGAGCGAGGTCATCATCCCGATCATCCCCGCGAGGCCGACGCATGCCCCGATGGCCAGCGTGCGCTGGCGCCGCGTCCACCTCCCCCAGCCCAAGCCAGCGGCGGCCGCGAGCAGGGCCTGATGCGCCCCCAATGTCAACACTTCCTGGGGGTTGCCGAGGCTTTGATCCTGCAACGGCACGAAGGAGAGCAGGCGGCCCAGCCCCAGGAAGTGCTTCCGGAAATCGAAATGGCCTTGCAGCAAGCGGTCCAAGTGCACCAGCGGACGATCCACCATGGCGGGGACGACGAAGAA
>JBEPYX010000466.1:0-1904 GCA_041641155.1 Thermoflexus sp. | reverse complement strand
CCGCATCCGCTCCGGCCGCGGGCGCATCGTCCGCACCAGGCCGGGCAACACCGCGAAGAGAGCTTCCAGGGTGTCCACCGCGTCGAAAACCGGCTCCTTATCCTCTTGGAGATCCTTGTTGTAGCCGGACGGGAGGCCTTTCAGCACCGTCAGGAACCCCATCAGATGGCCGATGAGCCGACCGGCCTTGGCGCGGGCCAGCTCCAGAGCATCGGGGTTGCGCTTCTGGGGCATGAGGCTGGAGCCGGTGGTGTAGGCAGGATCCAGCTCCACGAACCCGAACTCCGCGCTGGCGAAGAGGATGAGGTCCTCCGCCAGCCGGCTGAGGTGGATCCCGATCAGCGCGGCGATGAACAGGAACTCGGCCGCGAAATCCCGATCCGAAACGGCGTCCAGGCTGTTGGGGGAAACCGCCTGGAAGCCCAGCTCCCGGGCCAGGGATTCGCGATCCACGGGGAGCGGGACGCCGGAGAGGGCGCCGCTGCCCAGGGGCAGCGTTGCCAGGCGTGGGTAAGCATCCCGCAGGCGCGCTCGGTCCCGCTCGAGGGCCCAGGCATGGGCGAGGCACCAGTGGGCGTAGCGGATGGGCTGGGCCCGCTGGAGGTGGGTGTAGCCCGGCATCAGCAGATCCATATGGGCTTCCGCCTGCGCCACGAGGGCCTCCTCCAGGCTCCGGAGCCCGCCCTCCAACCGGGGCCAGGCATCCATCAGGAACAGGCGCAGGTCGGTGGCCACTTGATCGTTGCGGCTGCGGCCGGTGTGCAGTTTGCCGGCCACCGGGCCGATGCGCTCGGTCAGGCGGCGCTCGATGGCCGTGTGGATATCCTCATCGGTCGGCTGGAAGACGAAGGTGCCTGCGTCCAGCTCGGCCTTCACCGCCTCCAGGCCGGCGACGATCCCCTCACACTCCTCCGGTGTGAGGACGCCGGCCCGGGCCAGTGCCCGCGCCCAGGCGATGGAGCCCCGGATGTCATACGGGTAAAGGCGGCGGTCGAAGGGAAGCGAGGCGTTCAGCCGCTCGAAGGCGGGATCCAGGATCGGGCCTTCCGGTGTTCCCCACAAGCGCATCCCTTGGCCTCCCTCGCTTGACGTGGAACGGAAGAGCGGACGGATCCCCCGGCTCCTCAGAGGCAGCCGGCGCGCTCGGACTTGTAACGCCATTGTAATCCGGCCCGGGCACCATGGGGACATCCCATCCTATTCCGGGCCTGGGGGCCGGGGCGTCGATTGTCCCGGGAATGGTCCCCGATTATGCTGGTATACGGAGCCAGGAGGCGCCAGCGGAAGCCCTTATTATCTGCTTGGGACCCAGCTCGAAACGGAGGAGGTCCCCATGCTCCGCGAAGACGCGTTGGAATACCACCGCAAAGGCCGCCCCGGCAAGCTGGAGATCGTCCCGACTAAGCCCATGATCACCCAGCGGGATCTCTCCCTTGCCTACAGCCCGGGCGTGGCCTATCCGGTCCTGGAGATCGAGCGGGATCCGGATCTCGCGTATGAATACACCACCAAGGGGAACCTGGTGGCCGTGATCTCCAACGGGACAGCCATCCTGGGGTTGGGGGATCGGGGAGCTTTGGCCTCGAAGCCGGTGATGGAGGGCAAGGCGGTTCTCTTCAAGAAGTTCGCCGATGTGGACGCCATCGACATCGAGGTCAACACGCGGGATCCGGATATGTTCATCCAGGTGGTACAGGCCATCGCCCCGAGCTTCGGAGGCATCAACCTGGAGGACATCAAGGCCCCCGAGTGCTTCTACATCGAGGAGACCCTTCGAGCCACCCTCGACATCCCGGTCTTCCACGACGATCAGCATGGGACGGCGGTGATCTCCGCCGCGGCCCTGATGAACGCCCTGGAGCTGGTGGGCAAGCGCATCGACGAGATCCGGGTGGTGATCAACG
>JBEPYX010000465.1:0-1916 GCA_041641155.1 Thermoflexus sp. | reverse complement strand
CCTACGTGGCCGTCCTCTTCGCCGCCTTCCTGCGCTGGACCTCCCAGACGATGGCCTCTCAGGGACGGCTGATGTTTCCGGCCATCGGGCCCATCTCCCTGGGGTTGTGGGCCGGCTGGGAGACTTGGTCGCGACCACTGGGGCGGTGGATCCGGTTCGGGCAACCGCTTCTCCCATTCCTACCGGCGGCATTTTTGGGACTTCTGGCCGGGCTTTCGCCTGTCCTCTGGATCGCCCCCGCCTACCGCCCTCCCGAATGGCCCGATGGGGCCATCCCCGCCAACCGCCTGGAGGCCTCTTTTGGCGACGAGTTCGGCCTGTTGGGCTACGACCTCTTCCCCTCCTCCCTGGAGCCAGGGCAGACGGTGGACCTGACCCTGTACCTGGAAGCCCGGCGCTCCCCCACGCGGGACTGGAGCCTCTTCGTCCACCTGGTGGACGACCTGGAGATCATCCTGACTCAGGACGACCGCTACCCCCGGCAGGGGCTGGTTCGGGCCCGCTGGCTCCAGCCCGGCCAGCGCTGGGTGGAGCGCTTCCGGTTGGTCATCCCGCCGACGGCCGTGGCGCCGGCGCGCCTGATGCTGAAAATGGGTTTTTACGACCTGCGCACCGGGGAACGGATGCCCGTCCGGGACGCCGCGGGGACCCCTATCGGCGATAGCGTCGTCTTCGGGGAGCTGGCGCTCCGCCCCCGGCCGGGGGAATTTCCCAACCCCATCTCCCAGCGCTTCGGGAAATGCATCGCCCTGGCGGGGTATGCGATGAGCCCGCGGCGGGTTCGCCCGGGCGAGACCGTGGTGCTGACCCTTTACTGGCGATCCCTATGCCCCGTGGAGCGCGACTACACCGTCTTCACCCACATCTTGGAGCCCCCCCAGACCCTCTGGGGGCAGGAAGACCGTCCGCCCGCCCCTCCTACCTCACAATGGCAACCGGGAGAGGTGTACAAGGAGACCTATCATCTGACCGTCCGCCCGGAGACCCCGGGTGGCTTCTACGAAGTGGAGATCGGCCTGTACCGGCCCGATACCGGCGAGCGGCTGCGCCTGGATAACGGCCAGGACTTCCTGCTCCTGAGCCGCATCCGGGTGGACCGTTGACCCTGAGGAAAGAACCCGGCTCATCGTTCAGAGGATGGAACAGCCCCCATCCGTTCGCTCAAACCAGCTCCCACGATTTGCCCTAGCGGCAGTGCCAATCCGTGGGGGAACCGCCATCCCCCCAAAAGCTCCTACCATGCAACCTCAAGCGCCTCCGAGGACCCGACCCATGCGCACGGCCATACGTCCCTCCTCTCCGCGGGCTCCCCAGGCTCCCAACCCCGCACCGCCCAAACCGCCCGCAGTCCGCGCAGGGCCAAGCGCCAAAAGTCACGCCCTTACACCTTTACGCACCATGCCGTTACGCTTCCGCACCGCGCATCATGACCTCTGCGATTGCAACGGCTTGCTGCGGATACACCTTTGCCAGCAGCCCGCCCATTGCGTAAGCTGCATCCAGATAGTAGGCACATGGGATGAGCAACCGCTTGAAGTTTTCCTTGTCGTCCGCCTCCACGAGAACACCAGCGATTTGGGGTAGGTGCCAGTCGCGGTTAGCGGGGATGCGTTGAGCGACCTCAACGGCGCGCTCTCCTTCCCCCGCTTTTGCCAGCGCTGCTACGATGTCCTGCAACGCCTCTGCCCGCTTATCTGCGTCTTCAATGCCTTCTGCCACTTGCAGGGCACGGTCAAAGACTGTCCTTGCTTGCTCCCTTTCGCCCACCTCTGCCAGCGCTGCTGCGATGTCCCGCAACATCCCTGCCTGCCACCATGCTCTTTCAATGCCTTCTGCCACTTGCAGGGCACGGTCAAAGACTTTCCTTGCTTGCTCCCTTTCGCCCACCTCTGCCAGCGCTGCTGCGATGTCCCGCA
>JBEPYX010000464.1:0-1925 GCA_041641155.1 Thermoflexus sp. | reverse complement strand
CGGTCTACGCCCCGGAGCCGGTGCGGGCCTCCGAGTGAACACCCCGATCGTTGCACCCCCGGCGGGCCTCCCGATGCCCTGATCCTCGATCCCAACGGGCCGGGAGGCCCGCCGCGCTCCCCGGGCGTTGGATCCCTCTCCTGAACGAATTACAATGGAAGGGCATCCGGTTGGGACCCCAGGTGGAGGAGTGTCCCTTCCGGGGATCTTGATCTTCGGACGGGGGAGATGGCCCTGCGGAACGGCGAGCTGGCATGGCTGCTGGAGCGGCGGCGGAGGCGACGGGCCCGCCACCACCCGGGCGTCCGCGCGGGGGTCCGCCTGGCGTTGGTGACCGGGATCTTCCTGGTCACTGGCTTCGGGGCGCTGGCCGCCGCCGGGGTCGCAGGCGCCGCCGCCCTCTACATGAGCCTGACCCGCGATCTGGACCCCTCGCGGATCGAGGCGAGCGCGCGGGCATTCGAGACCACCAAGATCTACGACCGCACCGGCCGCGTCCTGCTCTACGAAGTGATCGACCCCACCTGGGGCGATCGCACCTGGGTGCCTCTGGAGCAGATCCCTCTCTCGCTCCGCCAGGCGACCATCGCCATCGAGGACCGCTCGTTCTATGAGAACCCAGGGATCAACCCCCGGGGCCTGCTGCGGGCCCTGTGGATCAATCTCCGAACCGGCGGCGAGATCGTCCAGGGCGGCTCTTCCATCACGCAGCAGCTGGTGAAGAACACCCTCATCCCTCCTGAGGAGCGCTACCAGCGCTCCTATACCCGCAAACTCAAGGAGATCCTGCTGGCGCTGGAGCTCTCTCGGCGCTATTCCAAGGACCAGATCCTCGAGTTCTACCTAAACACCAACTTCTATGGGAACCTGGCCTACGGCGTTGAGGCCGCGGCCCAGATCTACTTCGGGAAGTCCGTGGGGGAGCTGAGCCTGGCGGAGTCGGCGATGCTGGCCGCCATCCCCCAGTTCCCCAGCCTCAACCCCATCGACGCCCCCGAGGCGGCCAAGCGGCGCCAGGAGCTGGTGCTGGATGCGATGGTCCAGGCAGGGTTCATCACGCCGGAGCAGGCGGCCGCGGCGAAGGCCGAGCCGATCCAGATCCGACGCAAGCCCGCCGAGCGCTTCGACATCAAGGCCCCCCACTTCTCGATCTACGTCCGCCGCTGGCTGGAGGAGCGCTTCGGGCCTGACCGGGTGAACCGGGGTGGGTTGCGGGTCTACACCACCCTGGACTGGGACCTCCAGCAATACGCGGAGGAGACTGTCCGCCGCCACATAGAGAAACTCAAATCCGAGGGGCGCAACGTCACCAATGGGGCCCTGGTGGCCATCCGGCCGAAGACCGGGGAGATCTTGGCGATGGTGGGGAGCGTGGATTACTGGGATGAATCCATCGACGGCCGCTTCAACGTGGCCGTCGACGGCCTGCGGCAGCCCGGCTCCTCGTTCAAGCCCTTCACCTACGCCACGCTCCTCAGCCAGGGGATCCCCCCATCCCACCTGTTCTGGGATGTGCCCAAGACCTTCGACCAGGGCCCGGGGATGCCACCCTACGCCCCAGAGAACTACGATCGCAAATTCCACGGCCCCCAACGGATGCGGCTGGCCCTGGCCCGCAGCTACAACATCCCGGCGGTGGAGGCGTTGCAGCGGGCCGGCATCGCCAACGTCATCCGCCTGGCCCACCGCATGGGACTCACCACCCTGGACAAGGGCCTGGACTACTACGGCCTGGCCCTCACCCTCGGCGGCGGCGAGGTCCGCCTGATCGATATGGTCTACGCCTACAGCGTCTTCGCCAACAACGGCTTCATGGCCGGGACCCCGGTCCCCGAGGAGCGCCGCCGGCCCGGCTACCGCACCCTGGACCCCGTCCCAGTGCTCCGGGTGGAGGCGCCCGACGGGAAGATCCTCTGGGAATACCG
>JBEPYX010000463.1:0-1938 GCA_041641155.1 Thermoflexus sp. | reverse complement strand
CCCCCCGCTCCCCCCTCCGGAGGTGTGGAGTGACCCGGCGCCACCCCATCCTGCCCATGCCAGTCGGGCTGCTGTTCCTGTTGCCCGCCATGTTCTTCGTGGCGGTCTTCCTGGTGGTCCCCTCCCTCTGGGTGCTCTGGATCAGCATGACCAACCAGACCCTGACAGGGGAGGCGGCCCTCCGGCCGCAGTTCGTTGGCCTGGCGAACTTCCGAGCGCTGTTCGATTTCGAGAACTGGATGGTGCGGGGCTATTTCGGCAATGCGCTCCGCAATTCTCTCCTTTTCGTGATCGGCTCCGCCCTAATCGGCCAGGCCGGCCTGGGGCTGGCCATTGCCTGGGCCTTCCACCGCCGCCGGGGGATGCTGCGGGAGCTGATCTACACCCTGGCCATCCTCGCCTGGATCATCCCCGACGTGGTGGTGGCCTTCATGTGGGTTGCCTACCTGGATCGGGATCACGGCACCCTCAACGCGATCCTCTCCGCCTCCGGGCTGGGCCGGGTGGACTGGCTGATCGAGCGCCCCCTCCTCTCGATCATCCTCTTCAATACGTGGCGGGGGACCGCGTTCTCGATGCTTTTGTTCTCCTCGGCGCTGGCCACGCTTCCCCCTTCGTATCTCGAGGCGGCGGCGGTGGCCGGGGCGAGTACCTGGCAGGCCTTCCGGGACATCATCCTTCCCTCCATCCGCAGCCACATCATCACCGATCTGGTCCTGATCACCTTGTGGACCTTCAACACGTTCACCCCATATCTGATCACCGGCGGCGGCCCCACCTTCCGCTCCGAGGTGGTCTCGATCTACACGTTCCGCGTCGCC
The DNA here is from genome assembly GCA_041641155.1 of Thermoflexus sp. Classification (GTDB taxonomy): domain Bacteria; phylum Chloroflexota; class Anaerolineae; order Thermoflexales; family Thermoflexaceae; genus Thermoflexus. The sequence goes on along the minus strand of JBEPYX010000463.1, from coordinate 1,117 downwards.
TTCCAGCACTTCGAGTTCGGCCGGGGGGCGGCGGTGGCGGTGGTGATGATGTTAATCAACCTGGCCCTCGCTTGGGTCTACCTCTCTACCTTGCGCCGGGAGGCCCGCGCCTCATGACGGTGATCCGCGGCGTGCTCGCACGGGTGCTCTTCTCCCTCTTCGCCACGCTGGTCGGGGCCTTCTTCGCCCTGCCCATGCTTTGGCTGCTCCTGGCCCCCTTCAACGCCCGGGGGACCTTGGCGGTGGAGATCCCACGCCCCTTCACCCTGGCGAACTTCGAGGCCGTCTTCGCGAACACCTTCGCCGTGCGGGCGCTGCTCAACAGCCTGATCCTCGCCGGAGGGACGATGCTAACGGTCACCCTAACGGCGACCCTGGCCGCCTACGCCCTCTCCCGGGCGGAGGTGCCTTACTACGACCTGCTCACTTATGGCCTGATTCTGTTCTCATCGGTGGTCACGGGGACCGCGGCGATGGTCCCCATTTTCCTGTTGGCCAACGCCCTGGGGCTGATGGACACCCACATCGGGGTGATCATGGCCTTCACGGGCGGCCTGCTGCCCACGGCGATCTTCATCCTGCGGGATTTCGTGGAGGGCCTCCCTCGCTCGTATGAGGAGTCGGCCATGGTGTGCGGGGCGACGCCCTGGCAGATGGTGCGGGACGTGGTGGCCCCGTTGCTACGGCCGGGGATGATGGTGGTGGGGATCTGGGCGTTCGTGCAGGCCTGGGGGGCGTTCCTCATCCCCTTCGTGCTGCTGCGCACCCCGGAGCGCATGCCAGCTGCCATCGCCATCTATTCCTTCTACACCGAGGCCGGGACGCCCATCCTCACCCTCACCTCCGCTTACGCCCTGCTTTACGCGATCCCGGTTTTGCTCTTGTATCTGTTCGTGAACGCACGTTACGGCTTCCGGTTCTTCGGGGGGATCAAGCGCTGATCCGTCCGGGGGGATCGGAGCCTCAAGCGGGGAGGAGATCGATGGCGCGTATCCATCTGGAGGGGCTGCGGAAGACCTTCGGCCCGGTGGTGGCGGTGGACGATCTGACCCTGACGATCGAGGACGGAGAGTTCTTCGCCCTGCTGGGGCCCTCCGGATGTGGGAAGACCACCACG
>JBEPYX010000462.1:0-1942 GCA_041641155.1 Thermoflexus sp. | reverse complement strand
TGAACGAGAAGCCCCGGCCCGCCTCATAGCGGAACGCGGAGATCTCGGGGAACGCCTGAGCCAGCGCTTGCATGCGCGTCCACAGCCATGGATCCACCCGCTGCCCTGGGACGAGGGGCGGGAGGCCATACACCTCGAGACGGCGTTGGGCCGCTGTGGACCCTCCTTCTTCCGCCCGCCCGCTCTCGTCCAGGATCAACCGCAGATCCCCGCTCACCCATTCCCACGGCACCCGGCCCTCGACCACGAAGAGGGTGCAGAACGCCGGCCAGCGGCAGCGCACCTCGGCCCGCTGCACGCCCGGGAACCGCTGGCGGACCGCCGCGGCCGCCTCCTCCGGATCGACCCAGAAAATGTGCAAGCCGTCGATCCCGCTGGCCGCCGCCAGGGCCTCGGGGGGGAGCGCCTGGGCCCCGGCCACGTCCAGCCGGGTGTAGAAGGCATCGTGGAGCAGCAGGATCCCGCCGGCGATCGCCCACAGGGCTAGCAACCCTCCAGCCGCCAGCCGGGAGCCCGCCGGCCGGAGGGTCCAGATCGCCACGGCCATCCCGGCCGGGCTTACGGTGTGGAAGGTTCGCCGTCGTCTGGTTGCGGCGCGCCCTCGGCGCGGATGGCGGAAAGCCATGTCAGCCCCTCATAGGCGATGACATCCCGCTGGCGATCCCGATGCCGCTCTAAGGCCAGCTCGATCAGCCGATCCAGCAACGCGGGGTAAGGCAGGCCGCTGGCCTCCCACAGGCGCGGATACATGCTGACCGCGGTGAAGCCCGGGATGGTGTTGATCTCGTTGACCACCAGCTCCCCGGTCTCCCGGGAGAGCAGGAAATCCACCCGCGCCATCCCGCAGGCGTCAATGGCCCGGAAGGCCGCGATCGCCATGGCCCGGATCCGCTCCGCCGTCCCCTCGTCCAGCGGGGCGGGGATCACCAGCTGCGTCCGGTCGTCCAGATACTTCGCCGCGTAGTCGTAGAACTCCCCCGCAGGGATCACCTCGCCGGGCACCGAGGCGACGGGCTCCTCGTTCCCCAGCACGCTCACCTCGATCTCCCGGGCCGCAGGGATCGCCCGCTCCACCAACATCTTCCGCCCATAGCGGGCCGCCTCCGTGAGGGCCGCCGGGAGCTCCTCCCGGCGCTTCACCTTCGAAACCCCCACACTGGACCCCAGGCAGGCCGGCTTGACGAAACACGGGAATCCGATCTCCCGCTCCACCCGATCCATCACGCCTTCGGGATCCCGCTCCCACTCCCGCCGGAAGACCACGATGTAACGCGCCACGGGGAGGCCGTGGGCCCGGAAGAGATCCTTCATCACCGCCTTGTCCATCCCCACCGCCGAGGCCAGCACCCCCGCGCCGACATAGGGGATGTCCGCCAGCTCCAATAACCCTTGCACAGTCCCGTCCTCCCCGAAGGGTCCATGGAGCACCGGGAAGATCACATCGACCTCTGGGATCCCATCGATATGGACCCCGGGGATCAACTCACGGCGCTGGGCGAGGGCCGGCGGGGCCGCTGACCCCGGCTCCACCAGGGGCGGCGAGCCCAGCAGATCGGCCATCGTGACCGCCCCCCCGGTCAGCGCCTTCATCGGATCTCCCCGGGTGAGCCAGCGGCCCTCTTTGGTGATGCCGATGGGGATCACCTCGTATTTGGCCTTATCCAGCGCCCGGATGACTGACTGGGCCGACAGGAGGCTCACCTCATGCTCCCCCGACTTCCCGCCGAACAACACCCCCACCCGGATCCGCCGTTTCATCTTCCCACTCCCCGATGAACTCGATCTCCGGCTCCAGGAGGACGCCGAACCGCTCGTACACGCGCCGCTGGACCTCGGCCATCAAGGCCCGCACGTCGGCGGCGGTGCCGTGGCCCTCGTTGATGAAAAAGTTCGCGTGCAGGGTGGAGATCACGACCCCGCCCCGCCGCGCCCCCTTCAAGCC
>JBEPYX010000461.1:0-1951 GCA_041641155.1 Thermoflexus sp. | reverse complement strand
GTCCGATGATGTCCGCTCCATCCGCGAACGGCTTTCCTTCCCTACATAATAAAGTGTAAACGGGTCCGGCGGATCTCTTTCCCGGTGGAGGAACCTGAGGGGCCATCCGCTCGAGACAACGCCGTCGGTCCTATGGGAAGGGACGTTCCGGCTGGTTGACAGGTTGTGGGATCCCGATAAAATAAGGGCAACCCGATCCGAGTTCCGGTGAGCGACCGCATGGCTTGCGAGCGAATGTTCCGGGATCTCCCCGCGATGGCGACGATGACGACCGGAATGACGACGACCGGTTGCTCAGGCGGCCGGGGGGATGTCCGGCTCGTGGTCTGATGCGGACCGCTCGCCTTCCGACGGAATGAGACGACCCCCCGGCCCGACGGTCGGGGGGTCGCTGTTTATCCCGGGGTGTGGAGGTCGCCATGCGGGTGATGAAGTTCGGGGGGACCTCGGTGGGGAGCGCGGAGCGGTTCCAGGGGGTGGCGGAGCTGATCGCCCAGCACCGCGTCTCGGATCCGCGGCTCGTGGTGGTGGTCTCGGCGATGGCGGGGGTGACGGATGCCCTGATCGGGATGAGCCGACAGGCGGCCTGCGGGGAGCCGGGCTGGGTTCAGGCCCTCGCGGCGCTCCGGGACCGGCACATGGAGGTGGTCCGGGCGCTCGCGTTGCCGGAGGCGCGATCGCTGGAGGCGGAGCTGGCCGGCGGGTTCGAGCGGGTGGAGACCATCCTCCGGGCGGTGGCGGCGTTGGGGGAGTTATCCCCTTCCACCGCGGATCTGGTGGCCGGGATGGGGGAGCGCTGGAGTGCCCGGATCCTGGCCGCCCTCCTGCGGGCCCGGGGGATCCCTGCCCGGGCCGTGGACGCCGATGCCTTCCTGATCACCGACGATCGCTTCGGGGAGGCCTCCCCGGATCTGGAGCAGACCCGGGCGCGGGCGCGGGCGTTGCTGTTGCCGCTCCTGGAGCAGGGGATCCTCCCCGTGGTGACCGGGTTCATCGGGGCTACCCCGGAGGGCCGGCCGACCACCCTGGGGCGCGGCGGCTCGGATTTCTCCGCCACCATCCTGGGCTACGCCCTGGACGCCGAGGCGGTGTGGATCTGGACCGATGTGGACGGTGTGATGAGCGCCGATCCCAAGATCGTCCCCAACGCCCGCACCATCCCGGAGCTCTCCTACATCGAGGCGGCGGAGATGGCCTATTTCGGGGCGAAGGTGCTCCATCCCCGCACCTTGCTCCCCTGCATGGACCGGCGCATCCCCGTGCGGATCCTCAACACCCTGAACCCCCAGCACCCGGGCACCTGGATCGTCCCAGAGCCCCGGGGGAACGGGCGGGTGAAGGCGGTGACGCTGATCAAGGACCTGAGCCTGGTCACGGTGGAGGGTCGGGGGATGCTGGGGGTGCCTGGGGTGGCCGCGCGGACCTTTGCGACGGTCGCCGAGTTGGGGGTGAGCATCCTGATGATCTCCCAGTCCTCCTCGGAGCAGAATATTTGCTTTGTCATCCCCTCCGCGGCGGCCCCGCGGGTGGTGAAGGCGCTGCGGAAGGCCTTCGAGCGGGAGATGGCCCGGCGGGACATCGAGGACATCTGGGCCATGGATCGGGTGGCGGTCATCGCCGTGGTGGGGGCGGGGCTGCGGGCGACGCCGGGGATCGCCGCCCGGGTCTTCAACGCCCTCGGGAACGGCCGCATCAACGTCCTCTCCATCGCCCAGGGGTCTTCGGAATATAACCTCTCCCTCGTGGTCGCCGAGAGCGAGGCCGAGGAGGCCGTCCGCCGCATCCACGCCGCGTTTTACGAGTAGGCGGTCCGTTTCCCCAGCGGGATGAGAAGCGCGAACCGGCGGGTGGGAGGTGGCCCTATGCCTTGCGGAATTCGCCCACGAGGTGGATTCGCCATCCGCGCAGCGGGGGCCAGGCGGTGAGCCGTTCGTAGAGGGCTGCCAGGGCG
>JBEPYX010000460.1:0-1952 GCA_041641155.1 Thermoflexus sp. | reverse complement strand
GTGAACGCCAAGGCGATCCTGGCCGTGCTCACCTTGGGGGCGGAGCATGGCCACCTTATCGAGATCGCCGCCGAGGGGCCGGACGAAGCAGAGGCGATCGCCGCGCTGAAGGCCTTGGTGGAATCCCGGTTTGGAGAGGATGGGGGATGAGCCAGCGGCTTCGGGGTCTTCCCGCTTCGCCCGGGATCGCCCTCGGCCCGGCGTGGTGGTTCCGGCGGGCGGTGCCGATCCTAGGACAGGCGCGAGGGGAGGGGCTGGAGGCGGAGCGGGCCCGGCTGCGCGCGGCCCAGGACCGGGCGGCGGCGGAGCTGGCTGCCCTGCTCGAGGCCCAGCGGGGCCGCCTGTCCGCCGAGGAGCTGGCGATCTTCGAGGCCCAGGCGCTGATGCTCCGGGATCCGGAGTTGATGGCTGCGGTCGAGGCGGAGCTGGCCGCCGGCGCCTCGGCGGAGGTCGCCTGGAGCCGAGCGGTGGAGGCCTTCGCAGCCCAGCTGGCAGCGCTGCCGGACCCCTACTTCCAGGCGCGTGCGGCGGATGTACGGGACATCGGGAACCAGGTGCTCCGCCATCTGGTGGGGGCTTCGGAGGAACCGTCGATGCCTGAGCACCCGGTCGTTGTGGTGGCCGACGACCTCCTCCCCTCGGAAACGGTCCGCCTGGATCCCCAGCGGGTGCTGGCGTTTGTGACCGAAGGGGGCGGGCCCACGGCCCACGCTGCGATCTTGGCCCGCCGTCTGGGAGTCCCGGCCGTTGTGGCCGTCGGCGGGGCGCTCCGAGCCGTCCGCGATGGAGCGCTGCTGTTGGTGGACGGGGAGGAGGGTTGGGTGGAGGTGGAGCCGGAGCCGGAGGCGGTGCGCCAGGCCCAGGTCCGCCAGGCAGTATGGCGGCGGGAGCGGGCGCAGGCGGAGGCGGCAGCCCATGAGCCCGCCCGCACCCGGGATGGGGTGCAAATCGAGGTGGCGGCCAATGTGGGGAGCCTGGCGGATGCCCAGGCGGCCTTCGAAAAAGGGGCCGATGGCATTGGCCTGCTGCGTACGGAATTCCTCTATCTGGAGCGGGCCGCGGCCCCGACAGAGGAGGAGGAGGTCGCGGTCTACCGGGCGCTCTTGGAGGCGATGGGAGGGCGGCCGGTGGTGGCGCGCACCCTGGACGTGGGCGGGGACAAGCCCTTGCCCTACCTTCCGATGCCGCCGGAGGCGAATCCGTTCCTGGGCGTGCGGGGGGTGCGGCTGTCGCGCCGGCATCCTGAACTCTTGCGGCAGCAGCTCCGGGCGTTGCTGCGGGCGGGCGCCGGGTTCCCCCTGCGGGTGATGTTCCCCATGGTGAGCACCGTCGAGGAGATCCGCTGGCTCCGGGAGTGTTTCGAGGCGGTGCGCTCCGACCTGGCCGCGGAGGGACATCCGCTGCCCCAGGACCTGCAGATGGGGATGATGGTGGAGGTGCCGGCGGCCGCTTTGCTGGCTGAGCATTTCCTCCCTTGGGTGGATTTCTTCAGCATCGGGACGAACGACCTGGCCCAATACACGCTGGCAGCGGATCGGACGAACCCCGCCGTGGCGGGGATGGCGGACGGGCTGCATCCGGCGGTGCTGCGCTTGATCCGCCACGTGACGGATGCGGCGGAGGGGACTGGGAAGTGGGTAGGGGTTTGCGGGGAGCTGGCGGGGGATCTCCAGGCGGTCCCGGTGTTGATCGGGCTAGGGGTGCGGGAGCTGAGCGTGAACCCCGTGCAGGTGCCTACGGTCAAAGCGGCCGTCCGGCGTTGGTCTCTATCCGAGGCGCGGGCGCTGGCGGAGGCGGCGCTCCGCCAGGGGAGCGCCGAGGAGGTCCGCCAGCTCGTCCGATCGGCCCAGCCGGCGTAGCCCATCCTCACGGCCATACCCGGAAGGAGGTGAAGGATTCCGCCTGGCGGACCCCGTCCGAGGCGATGATGCGGAGTTCGACCAGCGACCCGG
>JBEPYX010000459.1:0-1962 GCA_041641155.1 Thermoflexus sp. | reverse complement strand
CCGGGCCCGAGCCGCCTCCGGCGCCAACGCCTGCTGCTGGCGCAGCCCCCGGGCGAAGGCCCGCCAGCGGGCCGCCAGCTCGGCTCCCTGGCGGGTCCGCCGAGGCATGTGCGGGGCCATCCACAGCCCCGCCAGGGCCGTCCCGCCCAGCCCCACCGCCACCGCCCACAGCCCCCAGAGCCCATCGCCGCTGGCGCCCGCCGCCCCGATGGCCGCCAGGATCGCGAGGCCGCCGATGAAGCCGGCGAGCAGCCGGTAACCCGCCCGCACCCGATCCGGCCGCCCGGCGAACCACCCGGCCTGAACCACCGCCGCATAGAGGGCGTCCTCGACCATGGGCAGGCGCTGGAAGAAGCGATATCGGAGGTCCCGCAGACGCCGGGCCGATGCCCCATCGAACAGCGCCCGCAGCAGGGCGGCCTCGAAGGGCCGCAGATCCGCCTCCGATCCGGTCCGCCGAAGGAGGAAGTCGCGGGCGAACCCCTCGCGGACCTCCTCGATGGCCAGCACGCCCCGCCGGGCCAGATCCACCACCGTCGCCAGGATGTCCCGGAGATCCACCTGCTCGTCGAGCAGCACCCCCACCATCGCGGGGGGATCCGGCGAGGGGGGCTCAGCCAGCTGGTCCGGCACAGCCCCCCCATACGGGTCCCGACCCCGCAGCGCCCACGCGAGGAGGAACAGCGCGGGCCCGCCGGTGAGGATCAGCAGCCCGAGGGCGAGCAGGCCCAGGTTGTAGAGGGGGAGCCGATCCTCCCGCGCCTGCCACGCGGGGGGCTCCGGCGGGAGGATACCGTGGGGGAACTGCACCCGGATCTCGAAGGACTCATCGGGCTGGAGCGGGCGCCGCGCGTGGAAGCGGACCGTCCGCCCATCCCCCAGGATCTCCCCATCCGCCGGGCCATACGCGGTGATCCGCTGAGCGGCCGCGCCGGGGGGCAGGAAGACGGAGATCGTGCTGCGGCGGATCTCATAAGCGTGCTCCGCGGGGAGGGGATTCCACCAAAGCTGGTCCCCCTCCGGATAGCGGCGGATGGCGCCCCGCACCTGATAGCGCAGGTGGAACGTCCGGAGGGCATCGGTCGTGGGGGGGAAGAACCAGCGCACCACGAGCGCCCCCTCGCTCTCCTCGACCCGATACGTGAAGGGCCGGCCCGAGGGATCCCGGCGGTAGACCCCCTCGTCGTCCCAGAGGTCCAGGACGACGATTCCTTCCGTGCGCCGGAGCGGGAGCTCTCGGAACCCTCGGCGGAACGTCCCGAGGAACCGGATCGCCTGATGCTCCGTGATCTCCAGCGTGCCATCGGGCTGCACGCGGATCTCCACATCGAAGCGCTCGGCGATCGGGGCGGGGGATTGGGCGTGGAGGGCGGGGACGGACCCTCCCCCATAGATCCCCACGAGCAGCCCCACCGCCCACCCGAGGAGTGATTTCCTCACCCGGACCTCCCACGCCCGAATTGGAGGACGATCGAGCGTTCGGATTGATTTTAGCCGGATTCAGGGAACCAGCGGGGAGGCCTGGTGGGAGCGAAGGGCTCTTGCGGGGATCCCCGAAAGGCAGAGGGCCGATGATCGGGCCCAGGCTCGGGGGAAGCGAAGAAGGGCCCTCCTCCCGATGCCCGCCGCTTACGGATAGACCAGCACCTTGAGGGCCTCGTAGGCCCGCATGGCCTGGTAGCCGCGTGCGGTCTCCTCCAGGGGCAGGCGGTGGGTGATCAGGTCCTCCACCGGCAGGCCCTCGGCGATCAGGCGCAGCGCCTCCGCCATATCGGGCGGGCCGGCGGAGTAGCTCGGGATCAGCCGGATCTCGCGGAAATACATCGTGTGGACGTCCAGCGGCCAGCGGGCCTCGGGCGGCGTCGGGGTGAACAGCAACAGCGCGCCCCCCGGCGCGACCAGCGACCACCCCATCTCGATGGCCTCGACCGACCCGGGGCCCACGACCACCACATCCGCGCC
>JBEPYX010000458.1:0-1964 GCA_041641155.1 Thermoflexus sp. | reverse complement strand
GGTATTTCCCGTATGGGAAGGAGCCTTACGCCCGCCCCTTGGTCATTGAAACCCTGGCCCGGGAGATCGGCTATTACCGGGTGCCCCGTTACATGGCGCCGAACCAGGGGGATCTCACCTTCTGGGTTCCCCTGCGGGCCTTCCTCTCCATCGAACACTGGGTTCACATCTTCATGGCGAACTCCCCCTTCGGGATCTTCGCCGAGGGCGCGCGGATGGAGGCTCGCATCCAGCGCCTGGATGTCAAGCTCCGCATCCTCTGGCGGGCGATGCTGGAGCGGCGGCAGGTCCTCTCGTCCTCCGCCCTCATCCGCATCGGCCGCAACGTTCAGATCGATCCCACGGCGATCCTTCAGGGGCCCACCATCATCGGGGACAACGTCACCATCGGGGCGGGGGCGGTGATCGCCAACAGCATCATCGGCAACAACGTTAACATCGGCCAGGGGGTTCAGGTCCTGCTGAGCGTGATCGGGGACGGCTGTTTCCTGCCCTTTCGGGCCGCCCTCTTCATGACCACGATGATGGAACACTCGATGGTGGCCCAGAACACTTGCTTGCAGCTGTGCGTGGTGGGGCGCGATACGTTCATCGGCGCGGGGACCACTTTCACGGACTTCAACTTGCTGCCTAAGCCGATCCGCACCCACTTCCGTGGCGAGCTGGTGGAGGCCGGCATGCCCGTCCTCGGCGGCTGCGTCGGACATCACTGCCGCCTGGGGTCCGGGCTGGTGATCTACCCCGGGCGCATGATCGAATCCGATGTGGTCCTTTTCGCTACCTCCGACCACCACGTGATCACCAAGAACGTGTATTACGAGGACAGCGACCACCTGCGCCTCCCCGGGGGGGAGGCCCTTTATCCGCGGCTGTATCCGCGGGAGGAGATCGGGTTTTCCGTGGAGGCGACCGCCTGAGCGGCAGCCGTTCGCAGATGTGAATCCCTCGCCGGTTCGTCCGCCGATCCCGGCGGCCTTGCGGATCGTGTGGAGGATGTCCAGGAGGGGGCTATGGACAACTTCGCCTTCATCATTCATCCGATCGATCCGAAGCGGGATGTGCAGCGCAAGTTCCCGTTGCTGGGCCGTGTGTTGCCCGTGGCGGCGATCCATTTCCTCTCCGCCTATTTCCCTCCGGTGTACATCTCCCACATCACCGGCATCCGCTCCCAGGCGACCGGCAAGGAGATCGAGGGCTGGTTCGTCGCCTGTCCCCTGACCCCCCAACGGATGCTCTCGCTGCCGCCGAAGCGGGTCTATCGAAAGATCATCGAGGCGGGGCGGTTGGCGGAGCGGCTGGGGGCGCGCATTTTGGGGTTGGGGGCCTTCACCTCAGTCGTGGGGGACGCCGGGATCACGATCGCGAAGCATCTGCGCATCCCGGTGACTACCGGGGATAGCTACACGGTGGCCACGACGATCCAGGCGCTCCGCGAGGCCGCCCGCCGGATGGAGATCTCCCTCGCGGAGGCGACGGCGGCAGTGGTAGGAGCCACCGGCGCCATCGGGCGGATCGCCGCTCGGTTGCTGGCCCGCGAGGTCCCCCGCATGATCCTGGTGGGCCGCCGCCCCGAGCGCCTCGCTGAGGTCCGGGCCCAGGTGGAGGCCGAGGGGGCGGAGGTTTGGGTCACCACCGAGGTGGCGGCCATCCGAGAGGCCGATTTGATCCTCGCGGTGAGCAGCGCCATGGACGCGATCATCACCCCTGCGCACCTGAAGCCGGGGGCGGTGGTATGCGACGTCGCCCGGCCCCGCGATGTCTCCCGCGCGGTGGCCGAGCAGCGCGACGATGTCCTGGTGATCGATGGAGGAATTGTGGAGGTCCCCGGCGAGGTGGATTTCGGGTTCGATTTTGGGTTGCCCCCCCGGATGGCCTACGCCTGCATGGCCGAGACCATGATCCTGGCCCTGGAAGGCCGGTATGAGTCCTATACCCTCGGACGCAAACTTCAGATCGAGAAGGTG
>JBEPYX010000457.1:0-1970 GCA_041641155.1 Thermoflexus sp. | reverse complement strand
TACCGGCGAAGCCTGCTGACCCCGCGCATGGACGACGAGCTGGAGGAGCGGGCCCGGGCCGAGGTGGATGAAGCCCAGCGGCTGGCGGAGGAGGCCCCCTATCCGGCCCCGGAGGAGGCCCTCGCCCCGGTCTTCGCCACGGAGGATCGTTCCGGCTGGTGGGGGGAATAGGGCGCGCTCGCCTTCCCGCCCCTGGTTTCCACCGATTGGCGAACGAACGTTCGGAGGGCATCCATGCCGGAGAAGACGCTGATCGAGGCGATCCGCGAAGCGATCGATGAGGAGATGGCCCGCGACCCGCGGGTCTTCGTGCTCGGGGAGGACGTGGGGCCGCGGGGCGGGGTGTTCCGGGCCACGATGGGGCTGTGGCAGAAATATGGGGAATGGCGGGTGGTGGATTCCCCGCTGGCGGAGCTCTCCATCGTGGCCATCGGGATCGGGGCGGCCCTCAACGGTTTCCGCCCCATCTGCGAGATCCAGTTCGCCGACTTCATCCACCCCGCCTTCAATCAGATCGTGAACGAGGCCGCCCGCTTCTTTTATCGGTCCGGGGGCGTCTACAACGTCCCGATGGTGATCCGTGCCCCCTACGGCGGGGGGATCAGCGGCGGCCTCTACCACAGCCAGAGCGTGGAGGCCTTCTTCGCCCACGTCCCCGGCTTGAAGGTCGTGGTCCCCTCCAACCCCTACGACGCCAAAGGGCTGCTCAAGGCCGCCATCCGCGACCCCAACCCGGTGCTCTTCTTCGAGCCCAAGAAGGGCTACCGCCTGATCAAGGGCGAGGTCCCCGACGGCGATTACATCGTCCCCATCGGCCCGGCGAAGGTCACCCGGGAGGGGAGCGACCTCACGGTGTTCGCCTACGGGATGATGCACTACTACGCGCTGCAGGCGGCCGAGATGGTGGCGAAAGAGGGGATCGACGTGGAGGTGGTGGACCTGCGGACCTTGGCCCCGGTGGACAAGGAGACCATCCTGCGCTCCGTGCGGAAGACGGGCAAGGCCCTCATCGTTTATGAAGACAACCACACTCTGGGCTATGGAGCCGAGGTCGCCGCCATCCTGGCCGAGGAAGGCTTCGAATACCTGGATGGCCCGGTGATGCGGCTGGCGGGGCCGGACGTGCCCGGCGTGCCTTTCAGCCCACCGATGCAGGATTTCTTCATGCCCAACCCCCAGAAGATCGCCGAGGCCATCCGGCGGCTGGCGAGGTATTAAAAGGGCCTTACATGGCCAACGCTGCACCCGATCGCGGCCGGCCCCGGGCCGGGCGAGGTCGAGCGCTCCCCCCGGGTGGCCGGTCGCACGCCGGCCGCATCCATGACCCTTGAGGAGGCGGGCATGCCGATCCCGGTGGTGATGCCGCAACTGGGAGAGAGCGTGGTGGAGGGCAAGATCGTCCGCTGGCTGAAGCGGGAGGGCGAGCGGGTCCAGCGGTTCGAACCCCTCCTGGAGGTGGAGACGGATAAGGTGACCACCGAGGTGACGGCCCCGGAGGAGGGCACGCTGCTTAAGATCTACTTCCCCGAAGGGGCCACGCTGAAGGCCGGGACGCTCCTCGCCATGCTGGGGCAACCCGGGGAACCGGTGCCGGAGCGCCCTTATCGGATCGGCCATGGCGGGGAGATCGAGCCCCTAGAGGTGGTCCCGGCCGCAGCCGCCCCTGCCCCGGCGCCGGCACCCCCGTCGCCACCCCCGGCCCCGGAACCCACCCCCGCCGTCCGTCGGGAGGGGGGTCCGCGCATCTCCCCTGTGGTGGCCAAAATGGCGGCGGAATATGGGATCGACCTCTCGAAGGTCCCCGGCACCGGGGAGGGCGGGCGCGTCACGAAGAAGGATCTACTGGCCTACATCGAGCGGATGCGGCTGCACCCGGTCGGCGCCCCCGCCCGCGAGGCGGAGCTGCCTCCGTGGGAACAGCCGGGGACTGGGGAGCTCTTCCGGCCAACGGAGGAAGTGCTGCAAGCGGC
>JBEPYX010000456.1:0-1970 GCA_041641155.1 Thermoflexus sp. | reverse complement strand
CGTCGGCGGGTGAGCACCCGCCCCTCCCCGCCGCACGTCTGGCACGGGGCAGCGATCACCTCCCCGGCCCCCCGGCAGGTCGGGCAGGTGGTGACCTGAACGAAGGATCCCAGGAAAGACTGGCTCACCCGGCGGACCTCTCCCAGGCCGCCACAGGTGGGGCAACGAGTCGGCCCAGTCCCGGGCTCAGCGCCGGATCCGCGGCAGCGCGGGCAGGGCTCGTGGCGCATGACCTCGATGTCTTTCTCGGTCCCGAGGGCAGCCTCCTCGAAGGTCAATGTCACCTCCGTCTGGAGATCCGCCCCCCGCCGGGGAGCCCGGCGCGTCCGAACCCGCGGCCCGAACCCAAAGAGGTCCTCAAAGAGATCGGCGAACAGGTCGGTGAAATCCGCCGGCTCCGGGCGGAGACCACGGCCCTCCAGCCCGGCGTGGCCATACATATCGTAGATCCGCCGCTTCTCCTCGTCCGAGAGAACCGCGTAGGCCTCGTTGATCTCCTTGAACTTCTCCTCGGCGTCCGGCGACTTGTTGACATCGGGGTGATATTGACGGGCCAGCCGCCGATACGCCTGCTTGATCTCCTCAAGCGTGGCGTTGCGCGGGACACCGAGGATCTCGTAGTAATCCTTGCGGGATGTCGCCATAGGCTCTCACTGGGATTTATTCTAAGCGGAAGGCGCGGAGGCACCGTCCCCTTCCTTCCCCGCCCCGTCCGAAGGCTCCGAGGGCGGCTCCGGCCGGCGGGCCACCTTCACCAGGGTCGGCCGCAGCACCCGCTCGCCCAACTGGTAGCCCTTCTGGAGCTCCTCCACGATCTGGCCCTCCTCGAAGCCTTCCGCCGGCTCGTAGAGCACCGCCTCATGCCGCATGGGGTCGAAGGGGTCGCCGGGCTTCACCTCGATGGGCCGCACCCCCTCCGACTCCAGTGCCAGCTGCAGCTTGCGGTAGATCAGGGCGATCCCCTCCACCCACGTCAGGTGGCGCAGGTTGTCCGGGAGGGTTTGCAGGGCGCGTTCGAAATCGTCCAGGATCGGCAGCAGCTTGCGGATGAAGAGGGCCGTCGCCTCGGCGGCGAACTGGGCCCGCTCGGCCTCCACCCGCTTGCGGTAGTTGGCGAAGGCCGCCCGCTCCCGCTGCCAGCCCTCGAGGTATTCCTGAGCCTGGGCCCGCGCCTCTTCTAGTTCCCGCTTCAGAGCCTCCAGTTGCTGGGCCAGGACAGCTTCCGCTTCCGCCACCGTCTCCTGGGAGGTAGGGGAGGCTGATCCCTCACCCATCGCTTCCGGCTGCGAAATCCCCTGCTCCTCCACGGATCCACCTCCGACGCTGGATTCGAGCGAACAGGCCAACGGATGCCGACGCGGGGGAAGGCCCCGCGGAAAGAGGTCTGCGAGATGGGCTCTTTTTATTTTAGCCCGGTTTCCCCGAGGGCCCAGGCGAAGGGCTTATCCCCGCGCAGGTCGAGGCGAAAAAGCCCCCCCTCGGTCTGGCGTGCTATAATCACGAAGAACCGACGGGCTGGCCGAAGCGGCCGCAGACGGTGTGATCGTTCGTTCACCCCGGGAGATCGCGCCTCCGGGGGGGTGCTGTCAGATCGGAGGGGATCCAAACCGAAGCGAGGGCGAACGCTCCCGCCCGCAGCGGGGATGTCTCCGGACTTCCGGGGCGAGTTTCCGAACGCTGAGTCGGAGGAGGGCGCGCATGAGCAGTCGAGGGAAAGGGAATGTGTCGAAGGCGGCCGAGGCGCCGGGCGTGCGGCTGAACGTGGAGACCAAGCTCGACTTCTACCGCCAGATGGTCCTGATCCGCCGCTTTGAGGAGCTGTCCCGCATCGCCTACCAGCAGGGCAAGATCGCCGGCTTCCTCCATCTTTACATCGGCGAGGAGGCGGTGGCGGTGGGGGCCATCGCCGCCCTGCGGCCGGAGGACCATCTCATCACCCACTACCGGGACCACGGGCACGCCATCGCGCG
>JBEPYX010000455.1:0-1971 GCA_041641155.1 Thermoflexus sp. | reverse complement strand
CCAGGACAGATGCACCGCGCATGGACGCTCAAGAATCGCATCGGCAATGAGCTCCCCAAGGGTTCACCTGCTTGGATTCATCATAGAGGCTCTCCCCATGCCTGTCAAATTTTGCGCCCCAATCGCCCCCTTCCCCAATGGGGATGGGAGCTATCCCCCGGCGCCTTTCCGTTAAGATAGAGGCGTTGGAACTGAGCGCTCGGAGAAACGAGCCATGCGCAAGATCCGCGGATCGGTGGCCGCGGGCGTGGTGCTGACGGCTCTGTGGGTGCTCGCCTGGCCCCACCCGTCCAGGGGCGGCGGCCGCCCCATCGAACCGCCCACCTCAGCTCCCACCCCGACGGTCGTCCGGATCCCCGGGCCGGCGCGGGCGCTGGTGATCGAGGCGTTCCGGGTGCATCCGGATGGCCTCCTCTACGCCGGCGATCGCCTCAGCTTCGAGGTTCAGATCCGGAACGCCGGATCCATCCCCCTCCCCGGCGCCCGTGTGGAGATCCGCCGCAGGGATCCGGATGGGGAGGAGATCCTGGCCGAGGCGCTGCTGCCGGAGCTGGAGCCGGGCGCCTCCGCGCCGGCGGTCTGGACGTGGGTGTGGGAAGCGCCCACTCCGGGTCCCCTCACGCTGATCGCAGTGGCCCAGCCGGTGGGAGATGGAGCCCGCGGCGGCGATCGGATCACCCGGACGATCTCGCTGCTGCCGCGGGAGATGCTTCCGGAGGTGGAACGACGGGCGCGTTGGGCCCAGGCGGAGAGCCGATGCTGCACGCACTATTACCTGACTGGGACGGTGGCCGAGGCGGATCTGCTGCGGCGGATGGCCTGGGCCGATGAGGCGGAGGTGACAGTCCGGGCGCGCCTGGGTCTTCCCGCCCCGCTCCCGACCGCCATCGTCTGGATCCCCCGCCTGCTCGGGCATGGCGGGTTCGCCCTCGGAGATAGCATGGTCCTCACCGATCCGTTGGTGGATCGCCTGCCCGCGGACCTCCCCACGATCCTGCGCCACGAATGGACCCATCGGCTGACCTGTGCCTGGGTGGGGCGGGAGGACTGCCTCGTCCATCTCCCGTCCATGGTCACGGAAGGCTTAGCGGTCTTCGTCGCCGGGGGGCACTACCGCCCAGAGCCGCTGACGTGGCGGGCGGCCGCGCTGCTCCACCGGGGTGGGTGGATCCCCCTGGACCGCTTGGCCCAGGATTTCTATCGCCATCCCCACGAGATCGGATATCTGGAGGCCGGCGCCTGGATCGAGGAGCTGTTCCGGGAAGGGGGATGGCCTCGCCTGCGGGCGTTCTTCCAGGCGATCGAACGCCGGCCCGGCGAATCGGATCTGGAGGCGCTTGACCGGGCCCTCCAGGCTGTCTATCATCAAGACATCCGAACGTTCGAGGGGCGATGGCAGGCGCGGTTGCGCGCACTGCCGGTGGACCCGGAGCAGATCGCCGACCTGGAGTTCACAATCGCCTTCTACGAGACCCTCCGGGCGTATCAGCGGGCCTACGATCCCTCCGCCTACTTCCTGGGGACATGGCTGCCGGATTGGCGGCGGGCGGTCCGGGAGGGGATCGTGGCGGACTTCATCCGGGAGCCTGCACATCCGGAAGGGCAGCGGTTCTGGCAGGCGCTGCAGGAAGCGCGCCGGCGCGCCGCGGAAGGGGATCCCCAAGGCGCACGGTCGCTGCTCTCCGTCCTCTGTCGGGCGTTGGCGTGTGCGGAGGCGCTTCCGCCGTAGGTGGCCCTTTTCCCCCTAAAAAAGAGCGAAAGGCCGACGCCGATCATGCGCGCGGCGTATGGGGGATGGTACAGAGGAGCGCCCGTCCAGGGGTTGGTGCTGGAATTGCCCCCCGGGGGGCGCGGACGGCCGGAGCCCCTTTATGCGGTCCTCACCGTGCGGGGTGAGGCGGCTGCCTGGCCGGCGGAGGAGGCCGCCCGGGTGCTGCGCGCCGCCTTCGACCGCCAGCGCGGCAGCCTGAC
>JBEPYX010000454.1:0-1973 GCA_041641155.1 Thermoflexus sp. | reverse complement strand
GTCAGCAGCACGATGTCGTCCTCGGGCCGCACCACCCGCGCGGCCGTGATCGCTCCGATCTCCTCCAGGCGGTCGGCGATCGTCCGTACCCCGCCGGTGGCCCGGCCCTTGCGGGGGTACTGATGGAGCGGGGTGCGCTTCCCGAAGCCCCCCGCGGTGACCACGAGGAGCGCCCCCTCCGGATCGGCGCGGTCCACAGCGACCACGGCATCCCCTTCCTCCAGCCGGATGCCCCGCACCCCAGCTGCCCCCCGGCCCATGGGGCGGATCTCCGTCTCCGCCACGCGCAACGCCTGCCCCCGCTCAGTGACCAGGAGGAGGTCGCCGGCCCCGTCGCTGAGGCAGACGTCCTGGAGCGCATCCCCTTCCTCCAGCGCGATGGCCACCAAGCCGGCCGAGCGAGTGGTAAGGAACTCGCTCAGCGGCACCCGTTTGATCCGCCCGAACCGGGTGGCCAGCACCAGGTAGCGATCGCCCCCGTCCGCCTCCGCCTCTTCCACCCCGGTGGGCGAGATGGCCACGGCGGCGGCGATGCGCTCCCCCTCGGCGAGGTGGATGAGGTTCACCACGGGGAGGCCACGGGCCGCGCGGTCCGCATCCGGTACCTCATAGGCACGGATCCGGTAGACTCGGCCCTGGTCGGTGAAGAAGAACAAGTAATCCAGGGTCCGGCAGGCGAAGACGCCGGCCACTGCGTCGTCCTCATCGGTCGCCATGCCGGTGACCCCACGCCCGCCCCGTCCCTGGGGCCGGTAGGCTGCCACCGGCACCCGCTTGATGTATCCCCGCTGGCTGAGGAGGACCAGGGTGGGCTCATCGGGGATCAGGTCCTCCGCTGTGAACTCCGCCGTCGCCTCGGGGAGGATCCGGGTGCGGCGGGGGTCGCCGTATTTCTCCTTCAGCCCCTGCAGCTCCTCCCGGATGACCCCCAAGATCTTGCGGGGGTCTGTCAGCAGGGCTTCCAGATCGGCGATGCGGGCCACCAGGCCTTGGTATTCCTCCTCCAGCCGCTGCCGCTCCAAGGCCGCTAAGCGTCGCAGGGGCATGTCCAGGATGGCCTGGGCCTGCGCCTCGGTGAGCCCGAAGCGGGCCATCAGCTGGACCTTCGCCGTCTCCGCGTCGGGGGCGTTGCGGATGAGGGCGATGACCTCGTCCAGGAACTGGAGGGCGATGCGCAGCCCCTCCAAGATGTGGGCCCGCGCCTTCGCCTTCTCCAGATCATGGCGGGTGCGCCGGGTCACCACCTGGATGCGGTGCTCGATGAACAGCTGGAGGATCCGCTTCAGGGAGAGCACCCGCGGCTGGCCGTCCACCAGGGCCAGCATCTGGACGCCGAAGGTGGTCTGGAGGGGGGTGAACTTGAACAGCTGGTTGAGCACCGTCTGAGGCCGGGCGCCGCGCTTGAGCTCGATGACGATGCTCAGCCCGTGGCGGTCGGACTCGTCGCGCAGGTCGGCGATGTCATCCAGCCGCCCCTCGCGCACCAGCTCAGCGATCCGCTCGATGAGGGCCGCCTTGTTCACCTGGTAGGGCAGCTCCGTCACCACGATCCGCCAGCGCCCGCCCTTCGCCTCCTCGATCCGTGTCACTGCCCGCACCACCAGGCGCCCGTGGCCCGTGGCGTAAGCGGCCTTGATCCCTTCTTGCCCCAGGATCAGCCCCCCCGTGGGGAAATCGGGGCCGGGGATAAAGCGCATGAGGTCCTCGACGGTCACCTCGTCCCGCTCGTCCCAGCGGTCGATCATGTAGCTCAGGGCGTCACAGACTTCGGCGAGGTTGTGGGGGGGGATGTTGGTGGCCATCCCCACGGCGATCCCCGAGGCCCCGTTGATCAACAGCTGCGGCACCTTCGCCGGCAGCACCACCGGCTCCCGCAACGACCCATCGAAATTGTCCGCCCACTCCACCGTCTCCTTCTCCAGATCCGCCAGCAGCTCCTCCGCCATCGCCGTCAGCCGCGCCTCCGTGTAACG
>JBEPYX010000453.1:0-1981 GCA_041641155.1 Thermoflexus sp. | reverse complement strand
CCGTCTCCCGGGCCTTGCGAGGGAGCCCTTTGGTGAACCCGCGGACCGCGGAGCGGATCCGTCGGCTGGCGGCGCAGATGGGCTATGTGCCTAACGCTGCGGCCCGGAGCCTGGTCACTGCCCGCACAGGCATCATCGGCCTGGTGATCACCACCCTGGCCGATCCGTTTCTGGCGGAGATTGTGCGCGGGGTAGAAGAGGTCGCCTTGGAGGCGGGCTACCGCCTGTTCCTGGCCACCTCGAACGCCGATCCCGAGCGGGAACTGGCGGCGGTGCGGGCGCTGGCGGAGAGCCGCGTGGATGGGGTGATCGTGGCCTCCTCACGGGTCGGCGAGCTCTATCTTCCCCATCTGGAAGCCCTCGGCGTCCCCATCGTGCTCATCAACCACCAGCGGGAGGCGCCGTTCATTCACTCTGTGGCCTCCGACAGCCGTCAGGGGGCGGCCCTGGCGGTTTTGTATCTGTTGCGCCTGGGCCACACCCGCATCGCCTACATCGCGGGCCCGCCGATGGCCCGTTCGAATCGAGAGCGGCTGGCCGGCTATCGGGAGACCCTGGCGGCGGCGGGGATCTCCCCCGATCCGGCGTGGATCGTCGAAGGGAACGGGCGGCCGGAGGCAGGGGAATGGGGGATCCAGCGCCTGCTGGCGGCCCCGGTCCGGCCGACGGCCGTGCTCTGTTACAACGACATGACGGCCATCGGGGCCCTGCGGGCCGCCCGGGCGGCCGGCCTGCGGGTCCCTGAGGACCTCTCGATCGTCGGCTTCGACGACATCCTCTTCGCGGCCTACACGGAGCCCCCGCTGACGACCGTCGCCCAGCCCAAGTATGAGATGGGGCGGACCGCCATGGGGGTGTTGCTGCGCCTGCTGCAGGGGGAGCGGACGCCCGCCCATCTCCGGCTGCCCTGTCGGCTGGTGGAGCGCGCCTCTTGCGGCCCGCCTCCGGTGGAGATCGCGTCCACTCTTTCCCTAGCTGCCGAAAGGAGGTTCCCATGACCCGCCCGATCGCCCGTCTGCTCCTGCTGGGGATCATCCTTGCCGTGGTCCTGGGGGCTTGTGCCCCAGCCACGCCGGCGGCCACCCCGCCTCCCAAAAAGGAGTTCACCTTCTACATCGTCTCCCACGGTGGCCCCGCCGACCCGTTCTGGGGGGTCGTCATCAAGGGGATGAACGACGCCGCGAAGGCTTACCCGGTGGAGGCCAAATACTTCGGCCCCGAGAAGTTCTCCATCCAGGAGCTGGTCAACCTCCTCAACAGCGCCATCGCCGCGAAGCCCGACGGCCTCGCGGTGACCATCACCGATCCCAAGGCGCTGGATGAACCGCTGCGCCGCGCCATCCAGCAGGGGATCCCGGTGGTGGCCATCAACGTCGCCGACCCCCGACCGGAGGGCGAGCGCATCCCGTATATGTTCTACATCGGCATGGATGAGTATCTGGGTGGGCTCCGCGCGGCCCAGCGCATGCTAGCGGTGCGCACGCCGCAGCGGGCCGTTTGCGCCATCCATGAGGTCGGCCACGTGGGCCTCGAGGCCCGTTGCCAAGGCTTCCTGGATGAGATGAGCAAGAAGAACGTGCCGGTGGAGAAGCTGGACATCGGCACGGATCCCACCAAGGCGGTGGAGACTCTGAAGGCCTATTTCACCCGCAACCCGGACACCGACGCGCTGCTCACCCTTGGCCCCCTGGGCACGGATCCCGCGGTGAAGTTCCTGAAGGAGAACAACCTGGTCGGCAAGGTGCTCCATGGGACGTTCGACCTGCACCCCGGGACGTTGTCAGCCATCAAGGAAGGGGTGACGTTGTTCGCCATCGACCAGCAGCAATACCTGCAGGGCTACATGGCCATCGTCTGGCTCTATCTCTACAAGAAATACGGCCTGCGGCCGGCCAACGATGTCCTGACGGGCCCGGGCTTCGTGGATCAGAGCAACGTGGGCCTGGTGGAGGAGCTGATCAAGCAGGGCATCCGTTAGCCC